>NZ_QGNK01000015.1:0-145760 GCF_003336925.1 Rhodococcus sp. Eu-32
GCACAGCCAACTCGGCGCGCATCAACAACGCCATCAACCCGCCGACCAAGAAGAACGCGATCGACGTCGCGATGTACATGATCCCCAACACCTTGGGATCAGTCGTCGTCACCGCCTTGTGAATGAAAGAACCCTTCGGTCCCATCCGCGGCGGAAACGGCCGTGCCGCTTCCACAGCGGGAGTCGGCCTAGGCGCTAGGGCAGTCACTGATCCTCCTGAAGATGCGTCCCGTCGGCGAGCATGCGAGGGCACGTCCGGGTGTCTTGCGCTACGTCGAATCGTAGACCTTGACTCGGCGCCTCGCCTCACCGGTCCTACCGAGTGTCGTACTCGAACGTCGCACCTGCCCGGAAGCGCGGCCGGATAGGGTGTGACGGCATCCGACTCCCGTTAGGAATTTCACGAGTTGTCCAGACAGTCGTTTCGGTCAGTCCCTGCTTCACTTCCGGCTCATCGCATCACCGCACTCGCGCTCGCGGTCGGTGTTGCACTGACCGTCACGGCATGCTCAGGCACCTCCGAGTCCGCGGACAATGCGTCGACCATCGTGCGTAGTACGACCAACATCGCGGGGGCAGGCGTCGTCGGAAACAATCGTCCGACGACCGGGCTGTGCCCCGCGACCGCGCCGCTCGACCCGACGGGCATCGAAGGTTCGGTGCGACCTGTCGGCCACAGCGAAGGAATCAGCGAGATCCCGGCGGACCCCATGCGCATCGTCGTGTTGGACGCGGCCGCACTGGACGCCACCTGCGCGCTGGGAGTGTGGGAACGCGTCGTCGGCGCGTCGACGCTGGATCCTGACTTCCGCGGTGACGGAGACCAGGAGTTGTATCTCGGTACCGGAATTGCCGAGATCCCCGGCGTCGGAACGGTCGGCTCACCGGATCTGGATGCCATCGCCGGGCTGAACCCCGATCTGATCATCGGCGCCGACTCGCTGGGCACCGAGACCTACCGATCCTTGAGCGGGATCGCGCCGACGGTCTTCACCTCGTCGGATTCCGGGTGGAAGGGCACGTTTCTGCAGTCCGCAGCCGCGCTCGGACGTGGACAGACCGGTTTCGACGAGCTGGCGCGCTTCACCGCCGACGCCGAACAGGTCGGGCGCGATGTGAACGCCACCCAGACCCAAGCATCGGTCGTCCGATTCCTGCCCGACTCGATCGTCACCGACGGCCCGGCGTCGTTCGCGTCCGAGGTGCTCGCCGAGGTCGGCGTCGGCCGGCCGCCGTCGCAGCAGGACGCCGAGAACACGGTGCCCGCCGACGATCTGTCCGCAGTCGAGGGCGACATCGTCTACGCCCGATTCGACGGAGACGACGGCGAGTCGTTCGGCACCGACGTGATGGACGGGGACGACTGGAAGGACCTCGGCGCCGCGAAGGACGGTCGAGTGTTCGTCGTCGACGACACCGTCTGGTCGAGCAGCGGCGTCGTCGCGGCTCGCGCGATGCTTGCGGATGTGACGAACTCGTTGAACGCGTACGTTTCCTGACATGCCGATCCCCGAGTTCGTCCTCGCCCTGCGCAGTCGGATCGGTACGTCGCCTCTGTGGCTGTCGGGGGTCAGCGCGGTGGTCCTCGACGCCGACGGGCGAATCCTGCTGACGCGTCGCCGCGACAACGGGCTCTGGGCCATCGTGTCCGGCATCCTCGAACCCGGTGAAGAACCCGGGCCCGCCGCGCTGCGCGAGATCGCCGAGGAGACGGGCCTGGGCGCCGAACTCGTCCGACTCACAAGCGTCGACGTCACCGAGAAGATCACCTACCCGAACGGCGACGTCGCCCAATACCTGGACCTGACCTTCCTCGCCCGCCACACCGACGGCGAAGCCCGCGTCGCCGACGACGAGAACCTTGCGGTCGACTGGTTCGACGTCGACGCATTGCCCGACGACCTGACCGACACCTCGCGGCTGCGAATCTCCAAAGCGCTCAGCGGGTCTGCGGAAACCTGGTTTCGGCGCTAGCCCCCACCCAGCCCGGACCGAGGGCGTCCCCTGCTCACTCGGAGTGACCGAAGGCGCCCCTCGCTGGCATCCCGCGCCCACCCCGCCCGGACCGAGGGCGTCCCTTGCTCACTCAGAGTGACCGAACGTGACATTCGGTCGGTACGTGCGGCGGAAATGTGATATCACTTTAGTATCACTACGACGCAGGGAGACCGAGATGTCCACACCCACGACCGTCGCCGAGAAGCCGACGGGCACCCCCACGACGACGATTGCCGAACGCCCCGGTTGGGATCTGCCCGGTTGGTGGATGCTCGGGGCCGGCACCCTTCTCTTCCTCGGAAGCATCGGCGTGTTCGTTCCTGCAATCCTGTCCGAATCGATCCCGGGGGTCATCGGCAGCGTCGTGATCTTTCTGGTGGCGCTGACGGCACTGATGGGTCTCACCCTGGTGCAGCCGAATCAGGCTCGGGTGCTGCAACTTCTGGGCAGTTCGTACAGCGGAACGCTCCGCACGCCCGGGCTGCGATGGACGAACCCGTTGACCATCCGTAGAGCGATCTCCACCCGTATCCGCAATCACGAGACGGGTCAGTCGAAGGTCAACGATGCCGACGGCAACCCGATCGAGATATCGGCGATCGTCGTCTGGCAGGTCGCGGACACCGCATTGGCATCGTTCCAGGTCGACGACTACGAAGAATTCGTGGCCGTGCAGACCGAATCGGCGGTGCGGCACATCGCCGGCAGCTACCCGTACGACGCCGAAGGTCGAATGTCATTGCGCGAGAACGCAGACGAGATCACGGCGGCGATGTCCGAGGAGGTGCACGCCCGGGTCAGGTCAGCAGGCGTCGAGGTCGTCGAGACGCGTATCAACCGTCTCGCCTATGCACCGGAAATCGCCCAGGCGATGTTGCGACGTCAGCAGGCCGGCGCCGTCATCGCAGCCCGTCAGCAGATCGTCGAGGGCGCCGTCGGAATGGTCGACATGGCGCTGTCACGACTGGAGGAGAAGCACGTCGTCGAACTCGACGAGGAGCGAAAGGCCACGATGGTGTCGAACCTGCTCGTCGTCCTCTGCAGCGACCGGGATACTCAGCCCGTGGTGAATACCGGATCGCTCTACCAGTGACCCATGGCAGTCGAACGTAAGAAGCTGTTGCTGCGGCTGGACCCGGCGGTGCACGACGCACTGGCCCGCTGGGCCGCCGACGACCTCCGCAGCACCAACGCGCAGATCGAGTTCCTGCTTCGTCGAGCGCTCACCGATCAGGGCCGAATGCCCAAGGACGCCGGGAAGATTCGCAAACAAGGACGACCTCCGGGCTCGTAGGAGCCCGGGGGTCGTCCCGGTTCGACCAAGGGTCTAGAAGTCCCAGTCTTCGTCTTCGGTGTTCACGGCCTTGCCGATGACGTACGACGAGCCGGATCCGGAGAAGAAGTCGTGGTTCTCGTCGGCATTCGGCGACAGCGCCGACAGAATCGCCGGGTTGACGTCGGTCTCGTCCTTCGGGAACAGACCCTCGTAGCCCAGGTTCATGAGCGCCTTGTTGGCGTTGTACCGCAGGAACTTCTTGACGTCCTCGGTGAGACCGATCTCGTCGTAGAGGTCCTGGGTGTACTCGACCTCGTTGTCGTACAGCTCGAACAGCAGCTCGAACGTATACGCCTTCAGGTCCTCACGCTCTGCCTCGGTGAGCTTCTCGAGTCCGCGCTGGTACTTGTATCCGATGTAGTACCCGTGCACTGCCTCGTCACGGATGATCAGACGGATCAGGTCTGCCGTGTTGGTCAGCTTTGCGCGCGACGACCAGTACATCGGCAGGTAGAAGCCCGAGTAGAACAGGAACGACTCGAGCAGCGTGGACGCGACCTTGCGCTTCAGTGGGTCGTCGCCCTTGTAGTAGTCGAGAACGATCTCTGCCTTGCGCTGCAGGTTCGAGTTCTCCTCGGACCAGCGGAAGGCGTCGTCGATGTCGCGCGTGGAGCACAGCGTCGAGAAGATCGAGCTGTAGCTCTTGGCGTGCACCGACTCCATGAACGCGATGTTCGTGTAGACGGCTTCTTCGTGCGGGGTGACGGCGTCGGGAATGAGGCTGACGGCGCCGACCGTGCCCTGGATGGTGTCCAGCAACGTCAGGCCGGTGAACACCCGCATCGTCAACTGCTTCTCGGTAGCGGTCAGCGTCTGCCACGACGGGATGTCGTTCGAGACCGGGACCTTCTCGGGAAGCCAGAAGTTGCTGGTCAGCCGCTCCCAGACTTCCGCGTCCTTGTCGTCCGGGACGCGGTTCCAGTTGATCGCGGAGACGCGGTCGATGAGCTTGATCTTCGCCCCGTCCGCAGGCGAATGCGGTGCTGCTGTCATGAAATGTCCTTGCGTCGGTTCGACTCAGTCTAGATCAGTGAGCGCTGCTCACTACAGCATGCAGCTGACGCAACCCTCCACCTCGGTGCCCTCGAGGGCCATCTGACGCAGACGGATGTAGTACAGCGTCTTGATCCCCTTGCGCCACGCGTAGATCTGCGCTTTGTTGATGTCGCGGGTCGTCGCGGTGTCCTTGAAGAACAGCGTCAACGACAGTCCCTGATCGACGTGCTGCGTCGCCGCGGCGTACGTGTCGATGATCTTCTCGTAGCCGATCTCGTACGCATCCTGGTAGTAGTCCAGGTTGTCGTTGGTCAGGTACGGCGCCGGGTAGTAGACGCGACCGATCTTGCCTTCCTTGCGGATCTCGATCTTCGACGCCACGGGGTGAATCGACGACGTCGAGTTGTTGATGTACGAGATCGAACCCGTCGGCGGGACAGCCTGCAGGTTCTGGTTGTAGATGCCGTACTCCTGCACCGACTTCTTCAGCGCGGTCCAGTCGTCCTGCGTCGGGATGTGTACCTCGGCGTCGGCGAACAGCTTGGCGACGCGCGCCGTGCTCGGCTCCCACACCTGATCGGTGTACTTGTCGAAGAATTCACCCGACGCGTACTTGGACTGCGGGAAGCCCTTGAAGTACGACCCTCGATCCTTGGCGAGCTGATTCGACGCCTGGATCGCGTGGAACAGCACCGTGTAGAAGTAGATGTTCGTGAAATCGATGCCTTCGGTCGAGCCGTAGTAGATGCGCTCTCGAGCGAGGTATCCGTGCAGGTTCATCTGGCCGAGACCGATGGCGTGAGAGTCGTTGTTGCCCTGCTCGATCGACGGCACCGAGTAGATGTGCGTCTGATCGGAGACGGCCGTCAATCCGCGGATCGCGACGGCGATCGTCTTGCCGAAGTCGGGCGAATCCATCGTCTTCGCGATGTTCAGCGAGCCGAGGTTGCACGAAATGTCCTTGCCGACATGGCTGTACGACAAATCGTCGTTGAACAGCGACGGCGTCGAGACCTGCAGGATCTCCGAGCACAGGTTCGAGTGCGTGATCTTGCCCTCGATCGGGTTCGCCCGGTTCACGGTGTCCTCGAACATGATGTACGGGTAGCCGGATTCGAACTGCAGCTCGGCGAGCGTCTGGAAGAATTCGCGTGCCTTGATCTTGGTCTTGCGAATTCGCCTGTCGTCGACCATCTCGTAGTACTTCTCGGTGACGTTGATGTCGGCGAACGGGACGCCGTAGATTCGCTCGACGTCGTACGGCGAGAACAGGTACATCTCTTCGTTCTTCTTCGCCAGTTCGAACGTGATGTCCGGGATGACGATTCCGAGCGACAGCGTCTTGATACGGATCTTCTCGTCGGCGTTCTCACGCTTGGTGTCGAGGAACTTGTAGACGTCGGGGTGATGGGCGTGCAGGTACACCGCACCCGCTCCCTGACGCGCACCGAGCTGGTTGGCGTACGAGAACGAGTCCTCGAGCAGCTTCATGATCGGGATGACGCCGGAGCTCTGGTTCTCGATGCGCTTGATCGGCGCGCCGGCCTCCCGAATGTTGCTCAGCAGCAACGCAACTCCGCCTCCGCGCTTGGACAGCTGCAGAGCCGAGTTGATCGAACGACCGATGGACTCCATGTTGTCCTCGATGCGCAGCAGGAAGCACGACACGGGTTCTCCGCGTTGCTTCTTTCCCGAGTTCAGGAACGTCGGCGTGGCCGGCTGGAACCGACCGGCGATGATCTCGTCGACGAGATCGGTTGCGAGAGCTTCGTCGCCGGCGGCAAGCGTCAGCGCGACCATGCACACGCGATCCTCGAAACGCTCGAGGTAGCGCTTACCGTCGAACGTCTTCAGCGTGTACGACGTGTAGTACTTGAACGCACCCAGGAACGTCGGGAACCGGAACTTCTTCGAGTACGCGTGGTTGATGAGGAACTTCACGAACTCGCGCGAGTACTGGTCGAGCACCTCGGGCTCGTAGTAGTTCTCCTCGACGAGGTAGTCGAGCTTCTCGTCGAGGTCGTGGAAGAACACCGTGTTCTGGTTGACGTGCTGCAGGAAGTACTGGTTGGCCGCTTCGCGGTCCTTGTCGAACTGAATCTCGCCGTTGGGTCCGTACAAATTCAGCATCGCGTTCAGCGCGTGATAGTCCAGGTCGCTCGCCGACCGATCGGCCTTGACGGGTGCTGCCTCTGTGATGGTCGGTGCCACGGCGATCGCTCCAGTTCCTCGTGTATTCCGGTGTGTGACTAGTGAATTTGTTCTGCGCGGCGGGACTCGCGTTCCCAGAAGTCCTCGAGCCCATCGCGTACTCGGTGAACATCCTCGGGCGTGCCCATCAGCTCGAATCGGTAGAGATACGGAACTGCGCACTTCTGTGAAATGACGTCGCCTGCAAAGCAGAACGAGTCACCGAAGTTGGTGTTGCCCGCTGCGATGACCGCTCTGATCAGAGATCGGTTGTGCTTCTGGTTGAGAAACTTGATGACCTGCTTGGGAACGTAATTGGTGTCACGTCCCAGGTACGTCATTCCCCCGCCATAGGTGGGCACGATCAGCACGTACGGCTGATCCACCACGAAGTTCTCAGGATGATGCAGGGGAATCCGACTGGCCGGAAGACCGAGCTTGACGACGAATCGGTGCGTGTTCTCGGACGCACTCGAGAAGTACACGATCGGATGCGTCGACCGGGGAGTGAGAGCGGAAGTCACACCTGCTCATCTCCATTTTCTGTTCAAGCAACGCTCGCGCTGAGCGCCTTGATGCGGTCGGGGCGGAAGCCCGACCAGTGCTCGTCACCGGCGACTACGACGGGAGCCTGCAGGTAGCCCAGCGCCATGACGTAGTCACGGGCCTCGGGGTCCTGCGAGATGTCGACGACGGTGTACTCGATGCCCTCTTTGTCGAGGGCGCGGTAGGTGGCATTGCACTGAACGCAGGCGGGCTTGGTGTAGACGGTGATGCTCATGAGGGGTCCCTTCTCCCTGGCCGAAATCGCGGTGAGTGTCCGAGATGTCGATATGCGCTGCGTGTTCTGTCGAGCGTTCGAGCCGACGCGTTCGTCTTCGAACTCGTCGACTTGCCCAGACCCGTGAACGTTCACAATTTCCGCGATCTCGGCAGGAGTTCCACTCGCTGCACAAGCCCATCGCCCGGTGGGATCAGCGGCTTGTCGCGTTGTGGCCTCTCGACGGTTCAAACACTACACCTAGTGGCCGACATATACCTACAACACGAGATGTTGCGAACAACATTGATGAAATTCCTGGTCATAGCCCTACGCATCTCGGAACATCGTGGTCACGTCGGCGTGTCGCAGATCACAGGCTCGCGGTGACGTCGAACACAGAAGACGACGACTGCCGCCCGCCGTCGGCACGCAAGCCGACACGCCACACACAAAGGGTGAAAACTGCCTTCTCTCCGTCCGCACCGTCTCACTGGAGTGCCCCGAGCTCACCCGGCCCGAAACGTGCGAGACCCCCGAACTTCGCGAGTTCGGGGGTCCGGCAGAGGAAGCCCATTCAGCGCTGACGCGCTTCCACGTCTCAGCGCTGACGCGCTTTGAAGCGAGGCTCCTTCTTGTTGATGACGAACACCTTGCCGTGACGTCGCACGACCTGCGCGCCCGGCTTGTCTTTCAGCGATTTCAGCGAGTTGCGTACCTTCATGCGACAACCCTACCTGAAAACGATTGTCGTTATGCGTTGACCAGTTCGTTCGACGCCTTGACGAGCTCGGTGACGACCGTGGAGATCTGACCGGCCACCTCGGCGTTCTCCCGCGGGTGTCCCGTACCGAACTTGTCGATGGTGCCGCCGATGGTGAGTTCGACGTCCTCGAGCACCTTGCCGCCTGCGATGCCGACAGCCTTGCGGGCGTCGTCGTGCGCCCACTTCGCGCCGTTGCCACTGGGGGACGCGCTGATGACGGCAACAGGCTTGCCGACGACGGCGCCCGCGCCGTACGGGCGCGACAGCCAGTCGATGGCGTTCTTCAGAACGGCAGGAATCGTGCCGTTGTACTCGGGCGTCACCAACAGGAATGCAGTGGACTTCTCGGCGGCGGCGCGCAGCTCGAGAGCAGCGGCGGGAACTTTGCCGTCGACGTCGATGTCCTCGTTGTAGAACGGAACCTCGGCCAGGCCGGAGTAGACGACCACCTCGGCGCCCTCGGGGGCCAGCGATGCCGCGGTCTCGGCGATCTGCTTGTTGACGGAGTCGGCGCGGAGGCTTCCGACGAGTGCGAGTACCTGAGCGTTGCTCATGACGATCTTCCTTCGATGTATGGGTGAAAGCCGGTGTTCGATCAATTCCTACCACTCAACCGGACCGCGGTCCACTTTCATTCCCAACCGGGTAGACTGTCCGTTGTGACCGACTTCATGCTCCCCATCGCAGGCGAGGAGACCGAGCGCTGCGACGCGGCCCGCAACCGACGCCTTCTGCTGGATGCAGCTGCAGAGATGGTCGCGACCGTCGGCGCCGACGCGGTGACCATGGACGGCCTCGCCGCCAAGGCCGGTGTGGGCAAGGGCACAGTCTTCCGGCGGTTCGGAAGCCGATCGGGCCTGATGCAGGCGCTCCTGGACCACACCGAGAAGGATCTGCAGGCCGCGTTTCTGTTCGGCCCTCCCCCACTCGGCCCCGGGGCCGATCCCATCGATCGCCTCGTGGCCTTCGGCCGCGCTCGCCTGGATTTCGTCCATGTTCAGGGCGAGGTGATGCGAGCGGCGGAGAATTCCCCGGGACTGCGCTATTCCGCGCCTGCCCACATGGTCAACTACACCCACGTGCTGAATCTGTTGCGCGCGGCGGGCGTCGACGGCGATCTCGAACTTCTCGCGTACGCATTGTTGACCCCGCTCGAGGCGACTCTCGTACTCCACCAGTTCCGCGACCTCGGAATGTCCATGGAACGCCTTGCCGACGGTTGGGAAGCATTGGTGCGGAGGGCTACTCGCAACTGACGTGGTTCAGGAGAGTCGTGCGACGGCGTCGGCAGCCCGTCGTAGAGCAACTCCGTAGGAGGGTCCGTGGCCGGCGGCATGCACGGCGAGTGGATGCAGCTGATGCAGTGGTACGCGCTGTTCCCAACCGTCCCGCAGCGGGTGCACCGACCGATATCCGTCGACGATGTCGTCCAGCAACGGCGCACCGAACAACGCGAGCATCGCGAGATCGGTCTCGCGGTGGCCGCCGTGCGCGGCCGGGTCGATCATGACGACACCCGACGCGGTCCACACGACGTTTCCCGTCCACAGGTCGCCGTGGATGCGCGCGGGCGGGTCGGCGTCGTCGAACACCCCGTCGGCCACCGGACCGCACGCGCGCTCGACGTCGGCCGCGTCCGAGGTGGAGATGTTGCCCGCGTCGACCGCGGTTCGGAGGAACGGAAGAACGCGTTCGGCGATGTAGAACGCACCCCACGAGGGATGTTCGACGCTGGACATCGGCCGCGCGCCGATGAACATCTGACCCGTGAAACCCTCCGGCGGACAACCGAACTGACGCGCGCCTGCATCGTGTGCGCCGGCAAGCTCGGCTCCGAACCTGCGGGCGGCGTCGCCGGTGGGCGACGTCGGAATCAGCCGTTCCAGTTCGATGTGAGTTCGATCGACGTCCAGGACGTCCACCACGGTTGCTCCCCCGTCGCGAAGCCACTGCAAGCCAGCGGCTTCCGCAGCGAAGAAATCCGGGTGTGCACTGCGATCGGTCTTCGTATACGTATCGGCAGACATCGCGCACCAGCCTACCGACCGCCTTAGGATGGCCCGATGGCCCTTCTCCGTTCCGAGCTGCGTACGCGTATCCAACGCGAATTGGCAGTCCAGTCCACCATCGATCCCGCCACCGAGATCACCCGACGCGTCGACTTCCTCAAGGCGTACCTCCGGTCGACGCCCGCTAAGGGCTTCGTTCTCGGGATCAGCGGCGGCCAGGACAGCACCCTCACGGGCAAGCTGTGTCAGCGAGCCGCAGCAGAGCTGCGCAACGAGGGGGCAGAGGCCGAGTTCCTCGCCGTCCGACTGCCGTACGGGGTACAAGCCGACGAAGCCGACGCCGAGGTCTCGCTGAAGTTCATCGACCCCGACCGCACGGTCACGGTCAACATCAAGGACGCTGCCGACGCGTCGGCGGTGGCCGCGGCACGGGCGTTGGGCACCGAGGCGACACGAGACTTCGTGCGCGGCAACATCAAGGCCCGCGAGCGCATGGTGGCGCAGTACGCGCTGGCCGGGGAGCTCGGTTACGTCGTCGTCGGTACCGACCATGCAGCCGAAGCGATCACCGGATTCTTCACCAAGTTCGGCGACGGCGGCGTCGACATCACTCCGTTGACGGGGCTGTCCAAGCGTCAGGGCGCGGCACTGCTGCGCGAACTCGGAGCGCCCGAGAGTACGTGGAAGAAAGTACCGACTGCCGATTTGGAGGACGACCGCCCGGCCCTGCCCGACGAGGAAGCCCTCGGCGTCACGTACACCCAGATCGACGACTACCTCGAAGGCAAGGAGGTCGACGACGACGTCGCCGAGAAGCTCGAGCGAATGTTCTTGAACACCAGGCACAAACGAGCCGTACCGGTCACACCCTTCGACGACTGGTGGACCACCGAGAACTGATCCGTTCGGACCGTGCTCTCTAGCCCCCCGCGAACGGCGGCAGGACGTCCACCCTGTCGCCGAACGTGGCGGTCTCCTCGCGCGTGAGGTAGTCACCGACCAGAAACGCCGAGACGCGCAGCACATCCGTCATGACGTCGCCGTGCCGGTGTGCCACAGCTGCCTTCAGCTCGGCGATCGTGCTGCCCGGCCGCAGATCGAACGTCTCTTTCGCACATCCCGCCTTGTCGGCTGCTCCTGCGAAGTACCGAACCTCAACCACCGATCGCTCCCATGCTTCTGGCCGGCGGCACGAAATCGTCCGCATCGATTCCATGGCCTGCCCACTTGTTCCACATCGCACCGCGCCACAGATCTGCGATGTCCTCGTCCGACGCTCCCCCGCGCAGCGCCGCACGCAGGTCGGTTTCGGAATCGCTGAACAGGCATGACCGGACAGTGCCTTCCGCGGTGAGACGCGTGCGGTCGCACTCCGAGCAGAACGAGCGGGTGACCGACGCGATGATTCCGACGGTGTCGGAAGTGCCGTCGACAGCCCACTCCTCGGCAGGCGCCGACGGATCCTCACGGCCCACCTCCCGCAGGTCGAATCGGGCCGACAGAACGTCGAGCAATCGAGCCGCGTCGAGCATGCGCGAACGTGCCCACTCATGATCGGCGTCGAGCGGCATCTGCTCGATGAAACGGAGCCGGACTCCCTCGTTCAGACACCATTCGAGCAAATCGGCTGCACCGTGCAATGTTTCGGGCATGAGCACCGCGTTCACCTTGACCGGCGTCAGGCCCGCCCGCTTCGCGGCGCGGATTCCCGCGAGAACCGACGGAAGCCGATCGCGTCGAGTCAGCTCGGCGAAATGTGCTCGGTCGATCGAATCGAGCGACACGTTGACGCGGTGCAATCCGGCGGCGGCAAGGCGCTCGGCACGGTGTTCGAGGCCGACCGCATTGGTGGTCATCGCAAGCGGAACGCCGGGTGCACGAGCGGAGGTCTGCGCGAGAATGTCCGCGAGATCGGCGCGCATCAACGGCTCGCCGCCGGTGAACCGCACTTCCTCGACGCCGAGGCGGGCGACGGCGATACCGACCAGACGCGCGATCTCCTCGGCCGAGAGCAAGTCGGGCGCCGGGATCGGTGGCAGGCCTTCCTCCGGCATGCAATACGTGCAGCGCAGCGAGCATTTCTCCGTGATGGACACGCGAAGATCGCGAGCCACACGCCCGAAACGGTCCAACAAACCAGGGACGTTCGGTCGATCGTCGGTAGTCGGAACCGCGGTGTTCTTCACCGGAGGGATGCCGAGCCCGACGACGCTGCTGACGGTCATGCACACCTTCTTTCCACGCAGACGTGGTCGTCGAAACTTCCTCCAGTATGCCGTTCCCTTCGGAGCCTCGACGATCACTCCCCTAACGGGGTCGTTCCTGCAGGCTCCACTCCCGGCACCATAGGGTCGTTCCTGCAGGCTCCACTCCCGGCCTAGGATCGGTCACATGACGAAATGTGTTGCTCCGACTGCCAGGACGTGTCCGGCGTGAGCGCGGCCTCGGTCGAGGACCACGCAGCCCACGTCCGCGAACTGTTGCAACCGATCACGAATCGGACCGCCGAATCGGTCACCGTCGCCGACGCGGTCGGCCGCGTCGCGCACACCGACGTCGCGTCGCCGGTGGATCTGCCACTGTTCGAGAACTCTCAGATGGACGGGTACGCCGTACGTGCTGCCGACATCGTCTCGGTGCCCGCGGTTCTGCGCGTCGTCGGCGCCGTCGCGGCGGGCGGTGCGCACGATCGCACTCTCGAACCCGGTACCGCGCTGAAGATCATGACGGGCGCTCCCGTTCCCGACGGCGCCGACGCGATCGTGCCCGTCGAGAACACGACGAGTGACGGCGACGACGTCACCATCGACGTGTCACGTGAGGCCGGCGAGTACATCCGTCAGCAGGGCAGCGACGTCCGCCGAGGAATGGTGCTGGTGCGCGCGGGACAACTGCTCGCGCCCCGGCACGTCGCCGTCCTCGCCGCCGTCGGACTGTCGCACGTCGACGTGGTCTCGCGGCCGCGCGTCGCGGTGATCACCACCGGAGCCGAACTCGTCGACGCAGGCAGCGACCTGCAGCCCGGACAGATCTACGACTCCAACGGAATCACGCTCGCAGCGCACCTTCGCGCGAACGGTGCCGACGTCGTCGCGGTCCTGCGCAGTTCCGACGAGCCCGAGGTGTTCCGAGGTGTTCTGGCGAGCGCCGTTACCGCAGCCGATCTCGTCATCACGTCCGGCGGCGTCTCGAAGGGCGATTTCGAGGTCGTCAAGGACGTACTCGAGCCCATGGGCGGCACGTTCGGATCCGTACGCATGCAACCCGGCGGACCACAGGGCACAGCCCTCGTCGACGGTGTGCCGGTGCTGAACTTCCCGGGTAATCCGGTCAGCACCGTCGTCTCGTTCGTGGTGTTCGCGCGCGACATCGTCCGTGAGGCGGCCGGGCTGTCGCCACGTCCGAAACACACCGTGCCACTGAAGAATTCGATCGACTCGGTCCCGGGAAAGAGACAGTTCCTCCGCGGCAGCGTGCAAGACGGTCATGTCTCGCTCGTCGCAGGACCGGGCTCACACCTCGTCGCCGCGATGGCATGGGCGGACGTGCTCGTCGACGTCCCCGCCGACGTCACTGCCCTCGATGCGGGCACCGAGGTATCGGTGGTGGCACTGTGAGCGGCTTCTCTCACCTCGACTCCGAGGGCCGGGCACGCATGGTCGACGTCTCGTCGAAGTCCGACACCACCCGAATCGCCGTCGCCGCAGGAGAATTGGCGACGACCGCAGAAGTCGTCGCTCTCGTACGCGCCGACGGTATGCCCAAGGCCGACGTGCTCGCCACCGCGCGCATCGCCGGGATCTCGGGCGCGAAGAAGACCTCCGAGCTCATTCCGCTGTGCCACCAGCTGGCGTTGTCGTCCGTCGATGTCCGGTTCGGGTTCACCGACACCACCATCACCGTCGAGGCCACCGCCAAGACGAAGGGGGCGACCGGTGTGGAGATGGAGGCACTGACCGCTGTCGCGGTCGCCGGGCTCACGCTGCACGACATGGTGAAAGCCGTCGACCCCGCCGCGACGATGAACGGCGTCCGACTACTGACGAAGGAAGGCGGCAAACGCGGCCGTTGGTCGCGCGACGACGCCGCAGTCGCGACGTCGGAACCGGCAGGGCCGCGGTCGGCCGTCGTTCTGGTCGCATCGACCGGCGGCGCGCATGGAACCCGCGAGGACACGACCGGCCCGGCGATCGCACGATGGCTGTCCGAGCGCGACTTCACCGTGCGCGGACCGTTGGTCTATGCCGACGCCGACATCGCAGCCGGCCTCGACGACGCCTTGTCGACGCGGCCCTCGCTGATCGTCAGCACCGGGGGTACCGGAGTCTCGCCCACGGACGCGACACCCGAGGCCACCGCGGCCGTTCTCGACCGCGAGCTTCCCGGCGTTGCCGACGCCATTCGGTCGAAGGGCACCCACGTCACCCCGCACGCGAATCTCAGCCGAGGGCTCGCAGGCCTGGCCGGGTCGACCGTCGTCGTCAACCTCCCGGGATCCCCGGGTGGCGTGAAAGACGGTCTCGCAGTACTGGATCCGATCGTCGACCACCTGCTGGCTCAGGTAGCGGGCGGCGGTCTCCACGACGACACAGAAGGACAGTGAAGTTCATGCTCGCCAGGATCTCGTCCGAACCGCTCGACGCCGCGGCCGTCGAAGCCGCCGTGACCGGCCCGGAACACGGAGCCGTCGTAGTCTTCTCCGGGGTGGTGCGTGACCACGATGGCGGACAATCGGTCTCGGCACTCGAGTACCAGGCGCATCCCGACGCGGAGAAATTCCTCGAACAGTGCTGCGCGGCAGTCGCATCGGAATCCGGGCTACCCGTGGCCGCGGTACATCGAGTCGGCGATCTCGTCGTCGGCGACATCGCGCTCGTGGCCGCGGTTGCGTCCGCGCATCGCGCCGAGGCCTTCGCCACCTGTGCGACGCTCGTCGAGCGCATCAAATCCGAGGTACCGATCTGGAAGCGTCAGCAGTTCGCCGCGGGCACGTCCGAATGGGTCGGCTTGTAGGTCAGTTCTGCGACGTGTATCGATGCACCGGCAGCATCGCCGACGCATCGGTCGCGTCGCCGGGCCTGCGGACGCAATCGAGGAAACGCACCTCGGCGTACTCGGCGTCGATGTCGGTGCCGATCAGCACGATCCGCGTTGCCTCGACCTCACCCGGATCCCATCGCGCCGAATCCAGTCGGATATGTCGTCCGACCGTGTTCAGCACGTACTTGCCGCGGTACCCGTCGACATCGAAGTGCACGAAACCCTTGCTCCGATAAACGTCACCCGACGGATTCTCCAGTAGCTCGACGAACCGACGAGGATCCATCGGCTCGTCGCTGAACAGCGTCGTGGTCGAATAGCCGGCGTGGAGATGCGACGAGTGGTCGTCCTCCTCGTACAGAAGCTCGTCGAACGACAGCTGGCGAGCCGCGGTGCGGTCGACGGTCCGTTCGGGAACGTCGAACAACAGTTGCGCATCGACGCGTCCGTGTGCGGTCTCGAGGATCGGCACCTCCCCGACGATGTCGCGCACCACGTCTCGCACGACCGCACGCTCTGCGCTGTCCAGGCGGTCGATCTTGTTGAGCACTATTAGATCTGCGAGTTGGAGATGGTGGTCGATCTCGGGGTGCGACCGACGAGTGCCGGCGAACTCGACTCCGTCGACGACACCGACCAGGCCACCGTAGACGATGCGACGGTTCTCGCTGGCCAGGACGAGGCGGATCAAGTTTCTCGGCTCCGCGAGACCACTGGCCTCGACGACGATGACGTCGATGTTCGACGCGCTGCTCGCCAAGGCGTCGAACATCGTGTCCATCTCCGCCGCGTCGACGGCGCAGCACAGACATCCGTTGCCGAGGGACACCATCGAGTCGACCTGACCCGCGACCATCATGGAATCGATGTTGATCGACCCGAAGTCGTTGACCACCACGCCGATTCGGATCCCGCGGTTGTTGCGCAGCAGGTGATTGAGCAGCGTCGTCTTCCCCGAACCGAGAAAGCCCGAAACGAGAACGACGGGGATCTGACGGTCTTCTCGCGCGCGTGCCACGCACGAAGACGCTACTCGGGTGCCAGTATCTGCTGGAGCAGGCCCTGAGCGAAGGTGGAGACGGCACCGACGTTGTCCTCGGTGACGAGGTCGGTCAGCCCGTCGACGCCGGCGGAATCGATGTAGGGCGCGATCCCGGCGAGCACTCGCGACAGCGCGCTCTCGCCGACGGTGGCACCCGCGGACGGAGACGCGGTCGTCGACGGAGACACCGACGCTGCCGGGCTCTTCGCGACGACGTCGGGGGTCTCGGACTCCAGCGAGGACTCGGCGGATCCGGCGTCGGGACCGAGCAGATAATCGATGACGCCCGTCGACAGTGCGATCGCGTGCTTCAGCTGCCCCTCCGAGCTTTCGAGCACCGACGCGTCGTCCGGGTCGGAGCCGTTACCCATTTCGACGAACACCAGCGGAACGCTCGTCAGGGCGGGTCCCGCGACGTCGGAGCGCTCCTGGATGCCGTCGACCGCTCCGGCGTAGTTTGCGGGCGAGAAACCGGCCCTGGTGTACGCGTCGCGCATCGCGTTCGACGCCGCGCGACCACCCGCGGACTGCGCGGCGTTCGCCGCCGCGTCGGGAATCGGCAGCGTCGGAACGATGAGGTGGAATCCGCGCTTGCCCGGATCGGATCCGGTGGACGTGGAGTCGGCGTGGATGCTGACGGCGACGTCGGCTCCGGACGCGCTGGCCGCTCTCGCTCGGTCGTCGACGCATCCGCCCCATCCGGAATCGTCGTCACGCGACAGAACGACGGTCGCTCCGAGGCTTTCGAGGCTCGACTGCACCAGCTTCGCCACGTTCCAGTTGATGGTGTGCTCGGCGACGCCGTTCACCGTCGTCATACCGGTCGTCTGGCAATCCTTCGTACCGCCGCGGCCGTCGTCGACCTGCTTGCCGAGATTCTCGCTGTGGCTAGTTCCCTGGTGCCCGGGGTCGAGGAACACAGTCTTGCCTGTCAATTCGGTGCCGGTGGCGGGTTCGGCAGCGGCAACGCCCGGTGCCAGAAGCGCAGCGGCGACCACGCCCGCGGACCACACGCCGAGCAGCGCAGTTCTCTTCATCGCGATGTGGACCCATCGACCGTCGCCGATGAGCCGCTCCCCTTCCGGATTCGAACCTCGACAGCCACTGCGGCGAACATGGGCAACAGCAGGCACTTGCGCACCAAGTGAAACAGACGTGCGGAAGCCACACCAGCTCGCCGAGTTTCGATGACCGATCGTGAGCATGCCGTGACCGAACTGTTGCCGAGGTTCCTTCGATCTCGACACGGGCGGAGTGACCCGAGCGGTAGAACGACTACATGACGTTCGTGATCCTCCAGCAGTGCTGCAACGACGCGTCGTGCACCGATGTCTGTCCCGTCGACTGCATTCATCCGACTCCCGACGAACCGGAATTCATGACGTCGGACATGCTGCACATCGAACCCGACGTCTGCATCGACTGCGGCGCGTGCGTCGACGAATGCCCGGTCGACGCGATTCGGGCCGATCACGAACTCGACGCCACCCAGGGTCGGTATCTCGATCTGAATGCCGACTGGTTCGAGCTGCACCCGTCGGGAGCCCGTGTCTACGACGAACCACGGAACTGGGCGGGAGTGGATTTCTCCGGCCGACGCGTCGCCGTCGTCGGTACCGGGCCTGCCGCGTTCTATGCGGCGACGGAATTGGCCGGCATTCGCGGCATCGAAGTCGAGATGTACGACCGACTTCTGACGCCGTACGGCCTCGTACGTTCGGGCGTCGCTCCCGATCATCCGGGCACGAAGGCCGTGACGGACCTCTTCCGCAGCGTTGCGGGCCGGAAATCCGTGCGGGTACACCTCGGCGTGGAGATCGGTTCCGATCTCACCCATGACGACCTGATCGCCCACCACGACGCCGTTCTGTACGCGACCGGAGCCGCCGACGACCGCACCCTCGGGATTGCGGGCGAAGAACTGCCGGGCAGCCATTCGGCCCGCGAGTTCGTCGCCTGGTACAACGGCCATCCCGAGTACGCAGATCGCACCTACGATCTGAGTTCGCCCCGTGCCGTGGTGGTCGGCAACGGCAATGTCGCCCTCGACGTCGCCCGAATCCTGTTGGCGCCCATCTCGGAACTGGAGAAGACCGACATCGCCGATCACGCACTGGAGGCGTTGCGTTCGAGTGCCGTTCGCGAGGTCGTCGTCGTCGGACGACGAGGTCCCTCGCATGCCGCGTACACCGGGCCCGAGTTGCTCGAGATCATGGCATCGCCGTGGATCGACCTCCACACGCCCGAGAACGACGTCACCACGGACGAGGCGACGAGGACTGCGATCGACGCCGGTTCCGCAGAAGCGACGACGGTGATGAAAGTGGCTCTGGCACAGGAGATAGCTGCTCGCCCGACTTCGGACCCGGTCGACGAGGCGAAGAAACGGCTGATTCTTCGGTTCGGGTTGTCTCCCGCCGAGATCCTCGGGGACGAATCCGTCTCCGCCATCCGGTTCGTGCGTGCGACGTCGACCGTGCACGACGACGGAACGGTCACGACCGAACCGACCGGCGAGGAGGAAACGATCGACACCGGTCTCGTGCTTCGCTCGGTGGGATATCGAGGCCGCGCTGTCGAATCGGTACCTTTCGACCACACCCGAGGAATCATTCCGAATCGAGACGGGCGTGTGATCGACGACGACGGATCGACGGTCCCGGGCGTCTACGTCACCGGGTGGATCAAAAGAGGACCGTCGGGTGTCATCGGGACCAACAGAAAGTGTGCCGCGGATACCGTCGCCGCCATTCTCGAAGACATTGCCGCGGAATCCATTCCGCGCGCCCCGCACGGACGCGTCGAACTCGATGCGATGCTCGCCGAGAAATGCCCTGACGCGCTGGATTTCTCGGACTGGTCGCGAATCGACGAAGCGGAAAGAAACGCGGGCGCAGAGCACGGCCGCCCACGCATCAAGTACGTGGGAGTCGATGACTTACGTTCTGCCGTTGTGCGCGACCGTACCGATCGTTACTGATTCGCAATTGTTCCGTTCCGCGATCTTGCTATTTCGGATCGCGCGTCGGAAAGAAAAACGTTCTGACGGAGACCGTGCATGGATTATTCGGGATCGCAGTCGTATAGTCGTTTCGTTCGCACCGACGCACCCCGAAAACATCATTGGAGAACTTCGGAAATGGCCAAGAAAGTCTATGTTCAACTCGTCGACGATATCGATGACAAGCCCATCGAGTCGGGCGGCGAACACATTGTATTCTCCGTCAACGGCGTCGACTACGAAATCGACCTGAGCGACAAGAACGCGAAAGAATTTCACCGCAAACTGAACTACTACATCGATCACTCGGCGCGGGTCGGTGGAAAACGAACCAAGAAGTCGGTCGGGACGGCGACTGCGGGCGGTAAACGCGACGCCAATCAGACCAAGGCAATTCGAGAATGGGCGAAAGCGAACGGCTACGCGATCTCGGCGCGAGGCCGAATTCCAGCCGACGTCGAGAACGCTTTCGACGCAGCGCACTGACGTAGCCACCCGACTCGGGTCGGACTCGGAGGCGTCGACGACAGGGGTGCGGGATCGCCGACGTCTCTGCAGTTCGAGACGAGCGTGAAGACCAGAAAAGGGAGTCACCTCGCGGTGACTCCCTTTTCGGTGAAGCTTGTGTTCGAGTGGAGCTAAGGGGACTCGAACCCCTGACCCCCACACTGCCAGTGTGGTGCGCTACCAGCTGCGCCATAGCCCCGTACTTCGCTCCCGCACCGCAGTGCGTTTGCTTGAACGAAGTTACACCATGCCGACTTGGAGCTACAAATCAGCTGGTCGGAGCCGCGGTCGCCGTCAGCCGATCGACTCGACCCAGCCGGAGTCCCGGAGCGCGTCGACGAGCGAACCGTCGACGAGTACGCCCGGGGTCCCCGCAGCCCCGGTTGCCGCCAGAGCTTCACGGGCACCGTCGGCGTCGGCTGCCGCTTGCTCGGTCATCGCGCCCGACGTGATGCACTCGGCCGTGACATCCGACGCGCCGCTGCGACGCGCGAGATCGGCGAGCTCGGAATCGGACCGGTCCGAGTCCGCGTTCTCCTCGGGCTGGAAATCCGCCGCGAAAAGCCCTGAATGGAACGCCGAATAGACAACCGCGTTCTCCGAGGCGGCAACGCACTGCGACGCGGCCGCTGCGCGGCTCGAATAGTTGCCGCTCGCCGACACCGCGTCGAGGCCCGGCAGAACGACCATGTGATAGCGGACGGCGACGGCGCCCTCGTCGATCTTCTGCGCGAGTTCCTGACCGTGCTTGATCTCGAGCTGGCCGCAGAACGGGCACATCGGGTCCTCGAAGAGATCGACCGTCGTGGCTGCGCCCGGCCGTGCGAGCTGAACGACCCCGCCGTCCTGCACCGTCAGCGCCACGTCGGCGTTCTTGACGGAACCGTATCCGTCGTTGCGTGGTTCGTCTCCGCCGCGCTGCCACAGGATTGCGACGACGACAACGATCACCACGACGACGAGCGCGACGCCCGCCAGAATGTAGGTGGACGTGCTGGAGGTGGGTTGCGGCGTGTGCTTGACGCTGGACGGTCTCTTCTGACTCACAGTCCGAATAGTACGGATCTACGTGCGTCGACGACTCGTCACGACGCGCGTTCGGCCGGTTTCGATCGATCCAGGGTGTCGGGAACGCACATCCACCACACCGCAGCGACGAACAGAATCACGCCGGACATGACGAAAGCCGCTCCGTACGAATAATGTTCGACGACGGCGCCTGCAATCACCGGACCGAGAATCGCGCCGACGTCCGCCACCATCTGGAAGGTCGACAGCACGGGACCACCGCGCGCCTTCGAACCGATGATGTCGGCGACCGACGCCTGCTGCGGCGGCGTCATCGCTCCGGATCCGACGCCCGCCACGAACGATGCGATCATGAACGGGACGATGTGGTCGGTCAGACCGATGGCCGCGGTGCCTGCCGCCGAGACGACGAGACCGAGTACGACGAACGGCTTCCGTCCGCGTACGTCCGACAGACGACCCGACCCGATCAGGACGAGCGCGTTGCCGACCGCGAACACCGCGAGCGCGATCGCAGCCACGGCAGCGGACCGGTCCAGTATTTCGATGACGAACAACGGAATCAGCGCGACACGTACGCCGAAGACCGCCCACCCCGTAGCGAAGTTCGACGAGAGCGCCGCTCGGTACGCGGGCACCTTCAACGCAGCCCGCAGAGACATCACCGGCACGGACGAGTCGTGTTCGTCTTGTCGTCCGGCGTCCTTTCCGAGACTGAAGAAGACGACCGCCGCGGCGACGACGAGAGCGACGGCGTAGACGACGAACGGCACGCGCAGACCGAAGTCGACGAGAGCGCCGCCGACCAGCGGCCCCCCGATCGACCCCATCAGGAAGCTCGTCGCGTACATGCCCGAGACCCGGCCACGGCTCTGCGGCGGACTCATACGAATCAGCAGGCCGAGCGCCGACACCGAGAACATCGTCGAACCGATACCGCCCAGGCCACGGAAGATCAAGAGCTGCCAGTAGGTTTGAGCGACCGCGCACGCACCCGTGGACGCGGCGACGATGAGCAGGCCCGTCAGGTAGACGGGCCGCTCGCCGAGTTTCTGCACGAGTGCTCCACTCGCGGGCGCGAACACCAATCGCATCGCGGCGAACGTGCTGATGACCGCCGACGCCGCGACGACGCCGACGCCGAACTCGGTAGCGAACTGCGGCAACGCAGGCGAGACGATGCCGAATCCCAGCGCGATGACGAAGCTCGCCGAGACGAGGACCCAGATCTCGGAGGGAAGTCGATCCGTGCGTTCCGAAGAGCTCGAAGGGTTCGAACTCGTCACGATTCCTTCAGAGCCTGCGACACGAGTTCTTTCGCGGCGGACTGAACTTCGGACAGGTGCTTCTCACCGTGGAAGGACTCTGCGTAGATCTTGTACACGTCCTCGGTCCCCGACGGTCGCGCCGCGAACCACGCATTCTCCGTCGTCACCTTCAATCCGCCGATCGCCGCTCCGTTGCCGGGCGCTGCGGTCAGGGTGGCTGTGATCTTCTCGCCGGCGAGACTGGTCGCGGTGACCTGGTCGGGAGACAGCGCGGCCAGAACTGCTTTCTGCTCGCGAGTGGCGGGCGCGTCGACGCGCGCGTACGCCGGATTGCCGTACTGCGCGGTGAAATCGCCGTAGCGCTGCGACGGGGTCTTGCCGGTGACCGCGGTGATCTCCGACGCCAGCAGCGCGAGGATGATTCCGTCCTTGTCGGTGGTCCAGACACTGCCGTCGGTGCGCAGGAACGACGCTCCGGCGCTTTCCTCGCCACCGAAACCGAGATCACCGGTCACGAGCCCGGACACGAACCACTTGAAGCCGACCGGGACCTCGATCAACGACCGGCCGAGCCCCTGGACGACGCGATCGATCATGGACGACGACACCAGCGTCTTGCCGACCTTCGTCGCGGGCGACCAGCCCGGCCGGTGGGTGAACAGGTAGTCGATGGCAACGGCCAGGTAGTGGTTGGGGTTCATCAGACCACCGTCGGGTGTGACGATCCCGTGACGGTCGGAGTCGGCGTCGTTACCCGTCGCGATGTCGTAGCTGTCGCGCGCCGCGATCAGCGACGCCATCGCGTTCGGCGACGAGCAATCCATGCGAATCTTGCCGTCGGTGTCGAGCGTCATGAACCGGAAGGTGGCGTCGACGAGCGGATTGACCACGGTGAGGTCGAGGTTGTGACGTTCGGCGATCGCGGTCCAGTAGTCGACGCTGGCACCGCCCAACGGATCGGCCCCGATGCGCACGCCCGCAGCCCGAATGGCGTCGAGATCGACGACGCCCGGCAGATCGTCGACGTAGCTGCCGAGGTAGTCGTACTCGCCCACCGTCGTACGCAGCGCCGTGGCGAGCGATACTCGCTTCACTCCGGCCAGATCCTTCTTCAGCAGTGCGTTCGCACGTTCCGCGATGACCTTGGTCGCGTCGCTGTCGGCCGGACCGCCGTGCGGAGGGTTGTACTTGAACCCACCGTCGCGCGGCGGGTTGTGCGATGGAGTGACGACGATGCCGTCGGCCTGGGCCGACGGCCCGGATGCGTTGTGTCGCAGGATCGCATGACTGACCGCGGGCGTCGGAGTGTATCCCTGCCCGGAGTCGACGAGAACCGAGACGTCGTTGGCGGCAAGCACTTCCAAGGCCGTCGTCCATGCAGGTTCGGACAGCGCGTGGGTGTCACGGCCGATGAACAACGGGCCGGTGATGCCCTGCGATGCCCGGTACTCGACTATCGCCTGTGTCGTCGCGAGAATGTGTGCCTCGTTGAATGCGCCGTCCAGGCTGGAACCGCGGTGTCCCGAGGTACCGAAGACGACCTGTTGACCCGGATCGGACACGTCGGGCGTGCGCGAGTAGTACGCCGTCACCAGGTGCGGAAGGTCGACGAGATCCTCCGGTAGGGCCACGGTTCCTGCTCTGTCGTGCGCCACGATGCGCCTCCCTCTGCCTTGCTCGATTCGCCTGCGGTCAACACTAGTTGCCCGCACCGACTTTCTCGTGGGTGGCGTCCCGAGAGCGGAGCGGCTACTTCGGAGGGCGCGGAAGGAAGTAGCTGGTCCGCTGCTGGTACTCCTCGTATCCGGGCCGCTGCGACATGCTTTTCTCCAACAATCGGGCACCGGTTGCGAAGACGAGGAAGTACGTCATGGCCACGGGTGACAGCAGCGTGACGACGCCCGGCCACGCCGATGCCGCGATCAGGTAGATGCCCCACCACACGCACGCGTCGCCGAAATAGTTGGGGTGACGCGTCCACGACCAGAGACCGCGGTCCATGATCTTGCCCTTGTTCGACGGGTCGGCCTTGAACGCCTTCAGTTGCGCGTCGCCCGTGGCCTCGAACGTGAGCCCGACCGCCCAGAGGACGATTCCGACGAGTGCAACGACCACGACCGAGCCGTGTGCCACCGAGGACACCTGGATCGGCAGCGACACGAACCACAACGCGAGGGCTTGGGTCAGATAGATCTTGCGCAGCGCATACAGGGTGTGGTTGCCGGATGTCTTCGACAACATCTCCTCGTACCGCGGATCCTCGCCCTCCCCGCGTGAGCGCTGGAACATGTGCGACGCGAGTCGCAGTCCCCAGAGTGCGACGACGGCAGCCAGCACGAGCCGGCGCCACAGCTCACCTGTGCCGACCGCAGCCGCGACGGCCGCGATGAGCACGAAGCCGGCGCCCCACGTCACGTCGACGACGTTGTGCCGACCGATGCGGGACCCGATCACCGCAGTCACGATCATCAGCACCGCGGTCGCAGCAGCACTGCTCAGCGCGACGACCAGGAAATCGGACCATTCGAACGACGTCACGGTCTCGCGCCCACCCACTGCGGGCGCACCATGTCGATGCCGACGTGCCCACGCTCATCCGGTCGCACCGCGAGAATCTGGTCGACGCCCATGCGACCGTCCCGGAACGCCATGCCGCCGCCGACGAGGTAGAGGCGCCAGACCCGGGCGACTTCCTCCCCCACGAGCGCGACGACGTCGTCCCAGCGAGCCTCGAACCGTTCGGTCCACACGTCGACGGTGCGAACGTAGTGTTCCCGCATCGCGTGGACGTCGCGTACCTCGAGCCCGGATTCCTCGATCATCGCGACCGTTCGTCCCACCGGTCGCATGTACATGTCCGGCGCGATGAACGATTCGATGAACGCGCCGCCTCCAGGGTTGTCCCCCTCCTTGCGCGACATCTGCTGCACGAGCACACGTCCGCCGGGTCGGACGTTCGAGAACAGCGCAGCCGCGTACGTCGGATAATTCTTCTCGCCGACGTGCTCACCCATCTCGATCGACGCGACGGCGTCGAACGGGCCGTCCGGGATCTCGCGGTAGTCCTGAATCCTGATCTCGACACGGTCCTGCAGTCCGCGGTTCGCGATGCGCTTGTCCACGAACGCTTTCTGCTCCCGCGAGATCGTGACGCCGACGACGCGTGCGTCGTAGTGCTCGGCGGCATGCAGACTCAGTGACCCCCAACCACATCCGACGTCGAGGAACCGCTGCCCCGGTGCGGCGTCGAGCCCGATCTTGCGACAGACCAGATCGAGCTTGTCCCGCTGGGCGTCGTCGAGGGTGTAGTCCGGTGCATCGGACGTCCAGTAGCCGGACGAGTACGCCATGTGCGAGTCGAGAACCAACTCGTAGAAGTCGTTCGACAGGTCGTAGTGGTGACTGATCGCGGCCCGGTCGCGCAGCAACGAGTGCAGTCGCCCCTTGACGACGGCCTGCGAGCGTGGGGGTGCGAGCGGCTTTCCCAGCGCGCCTAGGTCTTTCGCGAGTTTCGCCAGCTTCGCCAGCGCCGCAGGCGTGGGACGCACAGCCGTCAGATCACGCGAACGCACTTCGGACCACACGTGATCCAGCGCGTCGGCGATACTGCCGTCGACGTCGAGTTCCCCGGTGACGTACGCCTGCGCGGCCCCGAGTTCCCCTGGGCTCCACAGCAATCGACGCAGGACGCTCGGACTGTTCACGCGAACGTGCGGAGCGCTCTCCGGACCCGCGACGCTGCCGTCCCACGCCTCGAGGTGAACGGGAAGCTCGCCCCCGACGAACGGCGCGAGAAGGTCGGCCAGACGTGGCGCGACGCCGGTCGGTGCAGTGGTGTTCATTCGCCTCTCCTTCGATCGAGCACGACTTGTTGGACGTCGAGGTACCCCGACCGGAAGCCTGCCTCGGAATAGCACAGATAGAAATGCCACATTCGGGCGAACACGCTGTCGAATCCGAGTTCGGCGACGTGCTCGGACTTGCGGCCGAACGCTCGATCCCAGTGACGCAACGTGCGAGCGTAGTGATCCCCCATCGACAATCGTTCGCGCACACGCAAGCTCGTGTGCTGCTCGGTCACCTCCTCGATCGCCCGGATCGACGGCAGGAATCCGCCGGGGAAGATGTACTTGTGCACCCACGTGTAGGTGTTCCTGGTGGCGAGCATGCGATCGTGCGGCATCGTGATCGCCTGGATGGCGACGCGTCCGCCCGGCGCGAGAACGCGGTCGATCGTCCGAAAGTACGTGCCCCAGTACTGATGTCCGACGGCCTCGATCATCTCGACCGACACGACCGCGTCGTATTCTCCGTCGACGAGCCGGTAGTCGAGCAGATCCACCTGAACACGCTCGGCACATCCGGCCGCTGCGATGCGCTTGTCCGCCAGGTCTTTCTGTTCGGTCGACAGCGTGACCGACCGCACCGTCGCGCCGCGCCGAGCTGCACGGATCGCGAGTTCGCCCCACCCCGTGCCGATCTCCAGCACACGGGTTCCTTCGCCCACTCCGGCCTTGTCCAGTAGCCGATCGATCTTGCGACGTTGGGCGTCGGCGAGTGATTCCCCGTCGTCGACGGTCCCGGTAGAGGCGAAGAGCGCACTCGAGTACGTCATCGTGTCGTCGAGGAACAACTCGAACAGATCGTTGGACAGGTCGTAGTGCCGCGAGATGTTCGACCGCGTGTTCTTCGTCGTATTGCGCTCGGTGCGTGGCGGTTTCGCAACGTACAGTCCTCGGAGGCGCTGCAGTGACGTCGGAATCAGGGTGGCCATGCGCGTCGCGAAGACCTCGAGAACGGCAGTGAGGTCCTCGGCGTCCCAGTCCCCCGCCATGTACGCCTCGCCGAACCCGATGAGTCCACTGTCTCCGACACGGGCGGCGAAGTCCGCCGACCGCCTTATCGTCATCAGCGGCGATTCCGCGGTACCACCACCGATCAGCGTGCCGTCCTGCAGAAGGACCCTGATCGGAAGGCGGTTCACCGCACGGCGGAACAGAGCATCCGCGATGGGCCCGGCAACCGTGGCCTTCACCCCGGCAGGGGCACACGCGATCCCAGGCCACACGTCGCGGTCGATGGTCGAGACGTGTCGCGTCAGCGTTGTCGTCATCCGATTGCCTTTCCTACTGTCGAAACACGCGGGCGTGGACGGATGGGAAGTCCCCTCGCCCACAGACGAATTCCTTGAAGTCGTATCTGCATCACCACCCGCAGCGGCGCGAGCGGTACCGCGACTGCGGATTTCACGGCTGCACGGGTATCTGCTTCACGACGCGAGCCCGAAACGGTGGCGACGAAGGGCGGCGACCCTTCTCGCTCGAGCACGATCGACAGCCGAAGCGCGTCGTCGGGTTCGGGGAGCCGCATCCGATACTCACCGTCGACGTCGTTGAACGGAGACACGTAGAACTCCTTGCGCGTACGCGCACGGCCGGTGGCGTCCGTGTGGAGCAGGTATGCGTACCGTTCGCCGTACGTGTTGTGCACTTCGGCGACGACACACCTCACGTTCCCCTCCGGGTCGTGGCACCAGAACACACTGAGCGGGTTGAACGTGTGCCCGAGCACCCGGGCGTTGGCCAACATCGTGATTCGTCCGCCACGTAGATCGATGTCGTGTTCGGCGAGGAACGCGTCGATGTTCGCGCGGATGGACTTCGTCGGGTCGCCGATGTGGTCGCGGGGATCGAACACCGCCAACGGCCGCGCCATCCGATGCAAGCGAGGCAGGTCGTCGAGGTCTACGAACCAGCTGTAGCTCCTGTATCGAAACCTGTTCCGAAGCGGCCCTGTCCGTACGTGCTCGATCGTGGTCGAGTAGATGGCGTTCGACGCCGTCACGTCCATCGTCCGCCGAGCCGTTCCGCCGCGGAGAGCCCCGATCTCGCGCCGTCCTCGTGGAAACCCCAGCCGTGGTAGGCACCCGCGAACGCGACGGTGTCGCTGTCCAGTTCGGGAAGCCGTCGCTGCGCCGCAAGAGATTCCGGCGTGTACTGCGGATGCTCGTAGGTCATCTCGTCCACCACCTTCCGAGGATCGACGAGATGAGATCCGCCCAACGTCACCAGGTATCGACGCGGTCCGCCGAGTCGCTGCAGTCGAGTCATGTCGTAGCTGACCAGAACGGTGTCCGGTGCGGCACCACAATCGGGAATTCGGTAGTTCCACGACGCACGCGCCCGCTCCGTCGTCGGCAGTACCGATTCGTCGGAATGCAGTTGAGTTCGGTTGACCGAGTAGGGCATGGCGCCGAGCACCGCGTGTTCGAGTGCAGTGGGCTCGGCCAGGATCTTCAAGGCCTGCTGCGGATGCACCGCCACGACCGCCGCGTCGAACCGTCGTAGCTCGTCACCGTCGTCCCTGATGTCGACGCCGTCGTCGTGGCGATAGACGGCTCGGACCGGCGTGGACACGCGGATCTCGTCGATGCGCTCCGCCACTCGCCGTACGTATTCGACCGATCCGCCGGTGACCGTCCTCCACACCGGCGACCCGGAGACGCTGAGCATTCCGTGGTGGTCGAGGAACGAGAACAGATAACGCGCGGGATAGTTCAGTGCGGTGACCGGGTCACACGACCACACGGCCGACACCAACGGCGCCATGAAGTGCGACGTGAAGTAGTCGGAGAACTTGGCGCGACGAAGAAACCGGTCGAGCGTCTCGTCACGGTCCGGCGAATCGGACTGCAGCAGAGCCGTCGCCTCGCGGTGAAATCGCTTGACCTCCACGAGCATTCCGAGATAACGCGGGCGCGTCGCCGTGCGCACCGACGGCAGAATCCCGCGGAGTCCCTGTCCGCCCGAGTATTCGAGGCCGCAGCCGTCGCATCGGATCGACATGCTCATGTCCGACTCCTGCGTCGGCACCTCGAGTTCGGCGAACAACCGCAGCAGCGTGGGGTACGTGCGGTCGTTGTGCACGATGAAGCCGGTGTCCACTGCGGTCGGCCCGTCCGGACCGTCGACCATGTGCGTGTCCGCGTGCCCACCGAGCCGAGAGTCGGCCTCGAACAACGTCACTCGCGCCGATTTGGTCAACACGTACGCAGCGGTCAGTCCCGCCACGCCGCTACCGACGACGGCGATGGAACGAGTGGTCATCGCGTCGCCTCGTCACGGTCCGTGGTCGACCGTCCGGCGGCGGCCATGACGAACTCCTGCGTGATGCGCACCCATCGGCGCGCACCGCGAATCATGAAGTGCCCGCCCGGCATCGACACGAATCGGGCGTCGACACCCCGCTCGGCGGCAGCCTCGGTTTCGCGGCGCGCCCGCACCGGGTCGGTCCACGTGTCGTCGGCGCCGTGCACGACGCGCACGACCTGGTTCGCTCGCATCGCGTTCAGCTCACCTCCGTCGGGCCACCAGGGCGCCAACGCGACCACGCCACTCACCAGATGATCGTCGGCGACGGCGGCAGCCGTCCGGCCGCCCATGGAATGGCCGACCACCACGACGGGAACGTCCGGATGATCACGGTGAATCTCCCGAAGCGCCCACCGCGCGTCCTGGACGGGGCTCTGCTCCACCCCGTTCCATCCGCGGAATCGGTACTGGAGTTGAGCGACGACGACGCCCTCGGACCGGCCTGCGCGTCGAAGCGCGCACGTGAACTGCCACATGCGAATTCCCGACAGATGCCACGGCCGGCTGCGTCTGACGCTCGACACCTTTCCGCCGTGCAGAACCAGTACGACACACGTCACCGGTGTCGATGACTTCGGTGACGGACCCGTCCACAATCTCGGTCGTGGGCTGTTGCTCATATCCGCTATTCGGCACCGAGGCGGCCCCGGGTTGGGTTCTGTACCGATGTGACGTGGGCTACGTCTGTGGAGACACACAACGAACCCTTACGCACGAAAAAGCCGGGCCGGTGAGCTTTCGCTCTCCGGCCCGGCTGTTTCAGTGGAGCTGCCGGGAATCGAACCCGGGTCCTCCGCTGTATCGGCAGGGCTTCTCCGTGTGCAGTTTGCTATGTCTCTACTTGGATCTCCCGATCTCGCAAACAAGTCAGGATGACGATCCCAGCCACTGTTTGATGTTCCTCACCACTCCGTAGCCGAGTGATTCGGTAAGCCCTCTAGCTGATGCCAGTACCCGGACCGAGGGCGAATCCGGACTGACAGACACGCAGTCGCTACTTAGGCAGCGAGTGCGTAGTCGCGCTGATTGGAATCGGCGCTTATATGTTTGCGATGACGCTTACGGTGGTCTCTCGCCTGCACCGACACGCTTCCCCTGACTCAACATACAGAGTCGAAACCGTTCAGCCCCGTACGTCCCCAGCACCTTGCTCGGGCTGTTCAGTGTAACAAGCGACCCACGAAGAATCATCCCGATATCTCCGCGTGGCCTTCGTCTCCGGTCAGGCCCGGTCGATGTCGCCGACGACCCGAGCCAACATGCGTCCGGTCAGCACCTTGCGGAGCGGGAAGGACCCGTACCAGACCGCCCGGCCGGCGAGACCGCGGGGAAAGTAGTCGATGCGCTGCTCCACACGTGTTCCCCCTCCTGCCGAGGTCGCGCGATAACGGAGCCACGCGGTGCCTGCGATCCGCGCGGTCGAGCGCAACCGAACGTCGTCGGATCCGTCGTCGTCGAGCCGCCAGCCTCTCGTGTCGTCGGAATGGATCACGTCCCCCAGCCTGCGACGAATGACGCTGGGTTCCGTTCCGAGGAATGCACCCTTGACGTCCGAATAGACGACCTCCCCCGCCCAGTGCGGATCCGACGGGAGCGGATCCGAGGGTGCGGTGACCGTATCCGCCCACGACGACTCCGTCTCCCCTTCCTCGATGTTGCGCAACGCAAGGCGAACGGACTCGCGGTAGGGCGTGAGACCTCCCTCCGGCCGATCGACGACGTCGTCGATGTCGTGTTCGTGCGCCACGGCGTCGTACTGGAGCGATTCGATGAGGGGCATCGCGAGTCCACGCGGCATCGGGGTCACCAAACCGATCCAATGCCCGGCGAGCCGCGGGGTGAGTACCGGTAGAACCAGGATGCGTCGCTGGCGAAGTCCCGCGACGTCGGCGTAGATGTTCATCATCTCGCCGTACTCCATGACATCCGGTCCTCCGACGTCGTACGCACGACTCTGCGGCAACGTCGCCTCGGCAGCGCCGAGGAGATAGTGCAGCACGTCCCGTACCGCGATCGGCTGAATTCGGTTGTGCACCCAGCGAGGTGTCGTCATGACCGGGAGGCGGTTCGTCAGGTGCCGGATCATCTCGAACGACGCCGAACCCGACCCGATGACGACGCCTGCCTGCAGCACGAGCGTCGGCGTCGGGGACTCCATGAGAATTCGGCCGACTTCTGCGCGCGACTCCAGATGTGGAGACAGATCGCCGGTCTGCGGATGCAACCCGCCGAGATAGACGATGCGGCCGACGCCCGCATCGGCGGCCACCGTCGCGACGTTCTCCGCGCTTTCCCGTTCGGTTTTCGCGAAGTCGTCGTGACCGGACGTCCCCATGGAGTGCACGAGGTAGTAGACGACGTCGACGTCGGCGAACGCCGACTTCAGCGAATCACGATCTCCGAGATCGCCTCGCGCGACCTCGACCTTCTCGGCCCACGGGACGCCACGAAGCTTGTCGGGGTTACGGGCCAGCACTCGCACCGTGTAGCCGGCGTCGAGCAGTCGTGGGGCGAGCCGGCCACCCAGATAGCCCGTCGCACCGGTGACGAGAACTCTGGAAGGTCGTGGGGTCTGTTCGGCGGTCATTGCGGGTCGATACCCTCGCCGAGCCCGATTCAACCGGGCGTGCGCGCCGCGGCACTAGGCGACGGCGATGAGCCCGACCGCCCCGAGAGCCAACAGCATTCCGGCCTGCTGCAACCGACCGACGCGCTCGCCGAGCATGACCATCGCGAGCATGACGGTCGCCGCCGGGTACAGCGACGCGATGACGCTGACGAGCGACAGCAACCCACCTTGATAGGCGTACAGCAGTGCGGCATTCGCGACGACGTCGAGCACACCGACGAACGCGGCCAACTTCAACACGCTGCCGTGCGGCAGAACGAAATGACGGGACGCCACGGCGACGCACCAGACGACCGCGGTGGCCGACGCCCGCGACGCCGCGAGCGGCCACAGGCCCGTACCGTCCTCGATCTGGTGGAGACAGATGAACGCGATCGCGAACGTCACCCCGGACCCGATCGTCAACCATGCGACCGAACGGGTGAACTTCATCTCGCGGCCGCCCGCCACCTCGCCGGTGGTTTCGTCGGGCGACTCCTTGCTGACGAGAACGACGGCGACGAGCGCCAACGCGATTCCGACGAAGGCGAGCGCGCCGGGTCGCTCGCCGATGGCGAATCCGGCGACGACGGGAATGCCCGCGACGAGCACCGCGGTCAACGGCGACACGACGGCCATGGGCCCGGTCGCGAGTGCCAGGTAGAACCACCAGACGGCCAGTGCACCCGCCACGCCCGACGCGAGACCCCACAGGATCGGCGTCCAGGAGAGCGTCCCTCCGACGAACGGCGCGATCAGGAGGACGACGACGAGCGAGAACGGGTACGACACGATGACGACCCGGAGAGCTGCCACTCGCCTGGACGCGACACCGCCGACGAAATCACTGACCCCGTATCCGACAGCTGCGACCAGAGCGAGCAGAACGGCGGTCAGCGCATACCTTTGATGCGACGCCCGAGCTCGCGGGTCACTTCGCGCTCGGCGGTACGACGCGCCAGATCCTGACGCTTGTCGTAGTCCTGCTTACCCTTGGCCAACGCCAGTTCGACCTTCACCTTGCCGTCGGAGAAGTACATCGACAGCGGCACGAGGGTGAGACTGCCTTCCTTGACCTTGCCGACGAGGCGTTCGATCTCACGCTTGTGCAGCAACAGCTTCCGGGTGCGACGCGGGGCGTGGTTGGTCCAGCTGCCCTGCGTGTACTCGGGGATGTGCAGCCCGCGGAGCCAGATCTCGCCGTCGTCGACCGTCGCGAACGCATCCGCGAGCGACGCCTTGCCCTCTCGCAGACTCTTCACCTCGGTGCCGACCAGCGCGATGCCGGCCTCGTAGACATCGAGAATCGAATAGTTGTGTCGCGCCTTACGATTGGTCGCGATGGCCTTGCGGCCCTTTTCCTTCACTGCAGGGCCCTTTCCTTCCGAGCGCCGTCTAGGTCGTGCACGCGTCGTGCACAACCGCTCCAGCATAGAACTGCACGGCAAGTGGATTTACTCCCGCACGTACAAGCGCAGGGTGATGTACGCCGTGACCGCTGCCATGCCGACGCCGACGAGCACCAGGAAGGGCGAGACGAGCAGTACGTCGCTGTTGGAGATACGGGCAAGGATGTTGGCTTCGTACACCTCGGAGAGCACGTCGTCGATGAAGAGGTTCTTGGCGGTGAACAGTCCGGCGATGGCAAGCACCGATCCGATCAACGCGGCGACGACGGCTTCCAGCAGGAACGGCAGCTGCGTGTACCAGCGGGTGGCGCCGACGAGCCGCATGATGCCGACTTCGGTGCGCCTGGTGAACGCGGCGATCTGCACCATGTTGGCGATCAGAAGAATCGCGGCGATGGCCTGCACGACCGCGATCGCGAACGCCGCGTTGCGCACACCGTTGAGGACACTGAACAACCGCTCGACGAGGTCGCGCTGGTTGAGAACGCTCTGCACGCCGGGCCTGCTGCCGAAGTTGTCGTTGATGACGCCGAAGCGTTCGGGGTCGTTGAGCTTGACCTTGAACGACGCTGGGAAACTGTCCGGACTGACCAACTCCGCGAGTTCGGGCTGATCCTTGAACACGCGCTCGGTGGCGTCCTTCACCGCGTCGTCGCGGTTCAGGTACTGCACGGTCTCGACCGACGGCGTCTGCTCCAGATCGGACCGCAGCGTACGGCAGGTGTCCTGCGCGCAGTCGGGGTCGCCCGACGAGATGTCGTCGGTCAGAAAGATCTGCACCTCGACGCGGTCCAGGAAGATCTGCTGGGTCTTCCCTGCCATCTGCACCACGAGCAGTCCCCCGCCGAACAACCCCAGCGAGATCGCGGTCGTCAGGATCATGGCAATGGTCATGGTGATGTTGCGGCGAAGTCCGGTCAGAACCTCACTGGTGATGAAACTGGCGCGCATCGCGGTATCGGGCCCTTCGGTAGTGCAGAACGAGAATGTCGGCGGGAGTCGGTCCTACGTCTCTACCTACCGACGCCGTAGACGCCGCGGGCCTCGTCGCGCACCACTCGTCCGTTGTCCAACTCGACGACACGTCGACGCATCGAGTCCACGATGTGGTTGTCGTGGGTTGCCATCAACACCGTCGTACCGGTGCGGTTGATGCGTTCGAGCAGCATCATGATGTCCTGGCTCGTATCCGGATCGAGGTTTCCGGTCGGCTCGTCGGCGAGCAGGACCAACGGGCGGTTGACGAACGCGCGTGCGATGGCAACACGCTGCTGTTCTCCGCCGGAGAGTTCCGTGGGAAGCCGGTCGGATTTGCCGCCGAGACCGACCAGATCGAGCACCTCGGGGACCGTACGTTTGATCACCGAGCGGGGCTTGCCGATCACCTCGAGCGCGAAGGCCACGTTCTCGACGACCGTCTTCTTCTGCAGCAACCGGAAGTCCTGGAACACGCACCCCATGCTCTGGCGCAGACGAGGGACGCGGCGCGACGACAGTCGATTCACATGGAAATCGGCGACGTGGATGTCACCCGACGTCGGCGTCTCTTCCTTGAGCAGCAGCCGCATGAACGTGGACTTGCCCGAACCGGACGGACCGATGAGAAAGACGAACTCGCCCTTGTCCACGGATACGGTCACGTCGTCCAGAGCAGGCCTGGTCGACGTCTTGTAGGACTTGGACAGTTTCGTCGTGCTGATCACGGGTCGCCAGTGTAGCCCCTACCGACCGGTAACCGTTTCAGGCTCACTCAGGGCGTGCCCGTCGCGCTCGGCGGCGCAGGTAGCAGCGATCGCAGCTCCGGCGGCACCGTCAGTCCGGGGAGATAGGTGGGGGCGGTGGTCGTCGACGTACCCGTGTCGCTGGTGCCCGTTCCCGGCGCGCCAGGAACCCCTGACGTCGTGGTGGGCACGTCCGTCGGCGTCGGAGAAGCCGTCGTCGTCGGCGCGGGCGGAGTCGTCGTCGTGTACTGCTCGGTGTACTCCTGCTGGGCGCTCGGTCCGGGACTCACCAGCCCGGGGTCGACGGCCGTCGGTCCTGCGGCCGGCGCGTCGTTGCCCTCCTGCAGTTGGTTGTAGAGCAGACCCGTCAACACGAAACACAGTCCCAGAATCGCCGTCGACGTCCGAATGCGGCCGAACAGTTTCGCCGGCGGCCGCCAGGCTCGCCACGACGATCGCTCCTCGGGCTCGGCGACAGGGTTCTCGGTCACAACGGCTCACCTTCGTTACGACTGCGCCCTTCGGCCGCCACCCCTGCCGTCGACACGTCGGGTGTGACGCGAATGCCTTCCGGCTGCAGCGCGGCGGCGACGCGGACGCGTAGTTCACGGCCGACCTGGAACTGTTTGCCCGGCAGTGTTCGGGCCACGAGTCGGACGTTGACCTGATCGACCTCGATGCTCTCCACACCCATGACCGTCGGCTCGTCGAGCAACAACGGCCGCAGGTTCGAGTCCTCGTAGGCGGCGTGCCCGACGCGTCGGAGCACCTCGTTGACACGGTTGAGGTCGGCGACCGACGGCACCGGGACGTCGACGACGGCTCGGGCCCAGTCCTTCGACAGGTTGATGGCCTTCACGATCTGCCCGTTGGGAACGGTGATGACCTCGCCGTCGACGCTGCGGATCCGCGTGACGCGCAGCGTGACGTCCTCGACCGTGCCGACGGCGTCCTCCGCCGACCCCGTGACCGCGATCTGCACGACGTCACCGAACCCGTACTGCCGCTCGGTGATGATGAAGAAGCCCGCGAGAATGTCCTGCACGATGCGCTGCGCACCGAAGCCGAGCGCCGCACCGAGGACCGTCGCCGGAGCTACGAGTCCGGTGACAGCGAAGCCGAGTCGTCGAAGCACCTCGATCGTGACGAGGATGTAGACGATCGTCACGGCGACCCAGGTGATCACCTGCGCGAGAGCGTGCCGATGCTTGGCCGCCTCGGTACGCACGAGCGCGTCGCTGTGCTGATAGTTGGCGTCGATCCGAGACGTGATGCGTGAACCGAGCCAGGAGATGAACCGGGCCAGCAGCACGCCGCCCAGAACGAACAGCACTATTTCGAGCCCGCGAAGACGCAGGTAGAGCGGAACGCCGAAGTCGAGTGCCGAGTTCACCGGGGTGACCTACTCTTCGCCGCGCATCCGCCAGCGGATGCCGGATTCGAGGAAACCGTCGATGTCGCCGTCGAGGACGCTGGACGGGTTGTTGACCTCGTACTCGGTCCGCAGATCCTTGACCATCTGGTACGGATGCAGCACGTAGGACCGCATCTGGTTGCCCCAGGAGCTGCCGCCGTCGCCTTTGAGGGCATCCATCTCTGCGCGCTCTTCCTTGCGCTTGACCTCGAGCAGTTTGGCCTGGAGGACGCGCATCGCGGACACCTTGTTCTGCAACTGCGACTTCTCGTTCTGGCAGGTGACGACGATGCCGGTCGGGATGTGCGTCAGGCGCACCGCCGAGTCGGTCGTGTTGACCGACTGTCCGCCCGGTCCACTGGATCGGTAGACGTCGACGCGGATGTCGCCTTCCGGGATGTCGATGTGATCGGTCGTCTCGACGACGGGAAGTACCTCGACCTCGGCGAAGGACGTCTGACGCCGACCCTGGTTGTCGAACGGGCTGATGCGAACGAGGCGGTGCGTGCCCTGTTCCACCGACAGCGTTCCGTACGTGTAGGGCGCCTTGACCGCGAAGGTCGCGCTCTTGATGCCTGCTTCTTCCGCGTACGACGTGTCGTACACCTCGACGCCGTAGCCGTGCTTCTCCGCCCAGCGGATGTACATACGCATCAGCATCTCGGCCCAGTCGGCCGCGTCGATTCCGCCTGCACCGGACCGGATGTTGACGAGCGCGTCGCGCTGGTCGTACTCACCGGACAGAAGAGTCCGCACCTCGGCCGCCGCGATGTCCTCGCGCAGCGACGCGCGCTCGGTGTCCGCGTCGGCGAGGGCCGACGCCTGCGCGTCGCCCTCCTCGCCCTCCGCGAGTTCGTACAGAACCGGCATGTCCTCCAGCCGTTGACGAAGCTCCTCGACGCGACGCAACTCGGCCTGCGCATGCGACAGCTGACTGGTCACCTGCTGCGCGTGTTCCTGGTCGTTCCAGAGGTCCGGTGACGCGGCCTGGTGTTCGAGTTCGTCGATCCGTCGACGCAGTTCCTCGACATCGAGCACCGACTCGATGGTGGTGAGGGTGATGTCGAGTTCGTTCAGATCTGCGGAGACGTCAGGATGCACGAGATACAAGGTTACCGGCACACCGATCGTGGTCGAACTCGAGTCGTGGTGACTGCTGGTTCCGGCCCGGGACGGGGTGACGACGCGACTGTCACCCTGTCTAGGCTTTCCTGGTGACCTTCTCCGCCGCTGACCTGCAACTCGCACTGTCCCTCGCCGACCAGGCCGACGTCATCACCCGCGATCGATTTCTCGCGCTGGACCTGAAGGTCGACGACAAGCCCGACCTCAGCCCGGTCAGCGACGCCGATCTCGCGGTCGAACGCCATGTGCGCGCCGTGCTGGCCGAACAGCGCCCGGACGACGCCGTCCTCGGTGAGGAATTCGGCGGCGACGCGGTGTTCGAGGGCAGGCAGTGGGTCGTCGATCCCATCGACGGCACCAAGAACTTCGTACGAGGAGTGCCGATCTGGGCGACGCTCATCGCACTACTCGAGGACGGCGTGCCGGTCGTCGGAGTGATCAGCGCCCCAGCCCTGAACCGGCGGTGGTGGGCCGCCGACTCCATGGGCGCGTTCACGTCGTACGACGGCGGCGACGCCCGCCCGATCACGACGTCGTCCGTGCGTGACTTGGGTTCGGCGAGTTTGAGTTTCGCCAGCCTCAGCGGCTGGAAGGACCGCGGGATCCGTGAGCAGTTCGTCGCTCTGACCGATACCGTGTGGAGGACGCGAGGGTACGGCGACTTCTTCTCCTACTGCCTCCTCGCCGAGGGCACGCTGGACATCGCCGCCGAGCCCGAGGTCTCACTGTGGGACCTGGCCCCACTCGACGTTCTCGTCCGCGAGGCGGGCGGGCGTTTCACCGGTCTCGACGGCACCGCCGGACCGCACGGCGGCAGCGCGGTCGCGACGAACGGACTGCTGCACGACGAGGTCCTGGCCGCGCTGCAGCACGGCTGACGCTCAGAACAGAGCCGCGATCACGAGGGCGACGAGCGGAGTGACGCCCTGCGTGACCGCCGCGCGGAAGTACGTGCGTCCACCCGTCGCGAGAACGACGGCCGCGCCGACGATGCTCAGGCACGCGAAGATCACGACGGCGTGGCCTGCAGATCCTCCGACGATCAGGCCGCCGACGATGCCGAGTGCGAGGAAGAGGTTGTAGAAGCCCTGGTTGAAGGCCATCGGCCGGACGGTGTCGGCGTCGGCTTGGCTGGCGACTCCGAATCGCTTCACACCGTAGGCCTGGTCCAGACGACGCTTTCCATGACGAAGATGGCGACGTGGAGCACGGCCGCGAGTGCGGCAAAGATCTGGGCAAGTATCGGCACGGTACGAAATCGTGCCATATCGGCGTTGACGTGCGCGGATGTTCCCGTTCTTACCGGGGAGTAGACAGCTATCTTACTCGGGAGTAAGGTTGGCGGAGTCCGAGCCCGACACCGAGAAACAGCTGGTGATCATGAGCAAGCAAGACAGTGTGATCGAGACGAAGCGCAAGACGCCTCGCGACACATCCGCAATCGGCCTGAACCCGATCAAGCGAGATGCCATCGGCACCGCCATGCGCGTGCTCACGGCCATCACCGGATCGGAACTGGCGGAGAAGTACAAGATCCGGCAGACCATCGATCGCGTCACGTACGAGGGCACCAAGTCGGGGTTCAAGACACTCGGCGCGGCCACACGTACCTTCGCGAAGGTCACCGGCGGCGGCAAGCCCAAGCGCCTCGACGACGCCGCGGTCAAGAACCTCGACTACTTCGACCTGACGCCCGACGACGAGCAGCGCATGATCGTCGAGACGGTCAAGGAATTCGCCGACGAGATCCTGCGCCCTGCCGCGCACGACGCCGATGCCTCCGCGTCGTCACCCGAGGACCTGGTTCGTCGTAGCGCCGAGCTGGGCATCACGCTCATCAACGTTCCCGAGGAGCTCGACGGCGCCGCCAGTGAGCGTGGCGCGGTGACCAACGCCCTCGTCGCCGAGGCCCTCGCACACGGCGACATGGGCCTCGCGCTTCCGATTCTCGCTCCTAGCGGCGTCGCAATTGCATTGACGCAGTGGGGAACCGACGCTCAGCAGCAGACCTACCTCCCGGCGTTCGTCGGCGAGAAGGTCCCGAACGCGGCGGTCGTCGTCAACGAACCTCGTGCACTGTTCGATCCGTTCTCGTTGCAGACCAAGGCTGTTCGCTCCCCCAGCGGATACAAGCTCAACGGAGTCAAGAGCGTCGTGCCTGCCGCGGGCTCGTCCGAGTTGTTCGTGGTGGCCGCCGAGCTCGACGGACGGCCGTCGTTCTTCATCGTCGAATCGGATTCCAAAGGCCTTGTCGTCGAGGCGGATCCGAGCATGGGCCTGCGCGCCGCAGGACTCGGACGGCTGCATCTGACCGATGTAGCCGTTCCCGAATCGGCCCTGCTGGGTGGCGGTGACGCCGACCAGCGTGCGCTCGATTACGCCGACGCCATCAGCCTCGCTCGGCTCGGCTGGTCCTCTCTCGCCGTCGGCACCGGCCAAGCAGTCCTCGACTACGTGATTCCCTACGTCAACGACCGCGTGGCATTCGGCGAACCGATCAGCAACCGACAGGCAGTCGCGTTCATGGTCGCGAACATCGCGATCGAGGTGGACGGTCTGCGTCTGGTCACGCTGCGTGGCGCATCGCGGGCGGAGCAGGGTAAGTCGTTCGCCCGTGAGGCCGCACTCGCACGACGCCTTGCATCCGAGAAGGGCATGCAGATCGGCTCCGACGGAGTGCAGTTGCTGGGTGGCCACGGTTTCACCAAGGAGCACCCGGTGGAGCGTTGGTACCGCGATCTTTGCGCCGTCGGCGTTGCCGAGGGCATCGTACTCATCTGATTCGTCTCAACGCGCGAACGAAAGACTCGAGGACACACGATGATCAATCTCGAACTCCCCAAGAAGCTTCGGGCACAGGCGAATCAGGCACATCAGGTCGCAGCCGAGATCTTCCGGCCCATCTCCCGTAAGTACGACCTGGCCGAGCACGCCTACCCCGTCGAGCTGGACACGATGGCGTCCATGGTCGAGGGCATGTCCGACGCGGGCAACGAGATCGGCGGGGCCGCAGGCGGACGCGAGAAGGACAGCGAATCCGCCCCGAAGCCGAGCAAGACGGCAAATGCCAACGGCGGCAACATGTCCGCACTCGTCAACGTCATCGAAACATGCTGGGGCGACGTGGGCCTGACGCTGTCCATCCCCTACCAGGGCCTCGGCAACTCGGCCATCGCTGCAGTGTCCACCGACGAACAGCTCGAGCGGTTCGGCAAGGTGTGGGCGTCCATGGCGATCACCGAACCCAGCTTCGGTTCGGATTCGGCCGCCGTCACCACCACCGCCGAGCTCGACGGCGACGAATGGGTGCTCAACGGCGAGAAGATCTACGTCACCGCGGGCGAACGCTCCACCCACATCGTCGTCTGGGCCAGCGTCGACAGGTCCAAGGGCCGCGCGGCGATCAAGTCGTTCGTCGTCCCGCGGGACGCTCCTGGTCTGAGCGTCGCACGACTCGAGCACAAGCTGGGCATCAAGGCGTCCGACACCGCCGCACTGCTGCTGGAGAACTGCCGTATCCCGAAGGACAACCTGCTCGGATCGGCCGAGGTCAACACCGAGAAGGGCTTCGCGGGCGTCATGCAGACGTTCGACAACACGCGCCCGCTCGTCGCAGGCATGGCGATCGGCGTCGCGCGTGCGGCCTTGGAAGAGCTCCGGTCCATTCTCGACGAGGCCGGTGTCGAGATCTCGTACACGACCCCCGCGTACAACCAGCACGCAGCGGCAGCCGAATTCCTGCGTCTCGAAGCCGACTGGGAGGCGTCGCACCTTCTTGCCCTGCGCGCCGCCTGGATGGCGGACAACAAGGAGCCCAACTCTCTGCAGGCGTCCATGGCCAAGGCCAAGGCGGGACGGTCGGCCACCGAGATCACGCTCAAGGCCGTCGAACTCGCCGGCAGCTACGGCTACTCCGAACGACTTCTGCTCGAGAAGTGGAGTCGCGATGCCAAGATTCTCGACATCTTCGAAGGCACACAGCAGATTCAGCAGCTGATCGTCGCCCGTCGCGTACTCGGTAAGACGTCCGCCGAATTGAAGTAGCAGAACCGACCGACGAGAGCCCGCTGCATCCGTGCCGCGGGCTCTCGTCGTTTCTCCGAAGTTTTTTCTCAGCCGTGTCGAAAGCGCAGCATTCCGTTCGTCTTACATCATGTAAGCCGAGGAAAACGACCGAGGAGACACCATGAAGTACATGCTGCTGATCAACGCACCGAGCGCCGACTTCGACAACGGCTGCACGCCGGAGGACTGGATCCAGTTCGGCAAGGAGATGCAGGACGAAGGCGTCTTCGTCACCGGATACTCGCTGGCCGATCTGACGAGCGCCACCACCGTTCGTGTCGACGACGACGGACACCGCAGCATCACCGACGGGCCGTTCGCCGAAACACGCGAAGTACTCGGTGGTTTCGAGGTCATCGACGTCCCCGACCTCGACGCGGCCCTCGACTGGGCCGCTCGGTGCCCCGGTTCACAGGGCGGCGGGACCGTCGTCGTACGCCCGATCGCCGGGTACTGACCTCGTGCGGCGCACGGGCGTGGACAGTTCCCTGGACGCGGTGTTCCGCGAAGAACACGGCAGACTGTTGGCCACACTCGTGCGTCGTTACGGCGATCTCGACCTCGCCGAGGATGTGGCGTCGGACGCGATCGAAGCCGCCCTGGTGCACTGGCCGGTCGACGGCGTCCCGAAAGCTCCCGGCGCCTGGCTTCTGACGACGGCAAGGCGTCGAGCCGTCGATCGTCTTCGTCGGGACTCGACCTACGCGTCGAAGCTGGCCTTGCTGCACGTGGATCGCGACCGGGCGGAGTACTCGTCGCCGCCGGACGTGGCCGACGCCGAATTTCCCGACGACCGTCTGCAGATGTTCTTCACGTGCGCGCACCCGGCGTTGGGACCCGACGACCGCGTCGCCCTGACGTTGCGGTGCCTGGCAGGGTTCACGACGCACGAGGTCGCGCGAGCGTTTCTCGTCACTTCGACCACCGCAGGTCAGCGAATAACGAGGGCGAAGAAGAAGATTCGCGACGCGCGCATCCCCTTCCGAGTCCCCGGCGTCGACGAGTTGCCCCACCGCCTCCCCGGGGTGCTGCAGGTCGTCTATTCCATCTTCACCGAGGGGTACGCCGCATCGACCGGTGACGATCTGATGCGCACCGACCTCGCCGACGAGGCGATACGCCTCGGCCGCATTCTTCGCGCGCTGCTACCGAGTCAGCGCGAGACGACCGGGTTGCTGGCATTGATGCTGCTGACCCATGCACGGCGTGCCGCTCGCACCGGCCCGGGCGGTGCCATCGAGATGCTGGAGGAACAGGATCGCACGCTGTGGGACCAGGCCATGATCGACGAAGGGACTGCTCTCGTCGTCGAGGCACTGTCCGGGGATACCCCTGGGCAGTATGCCGTGCAGGCCGCCATCGCTGCGCTGCACGGCGAGGCACGCACCCCCGACGACGTCGACTGGCCACAGATCGTCGCCCTGTACGGCGTACTGTCCGTCGTCGCACCGTCTCCTGTCGTCTCGCTGGGCCGTGCGGTGGCCGTCGCGATGCGCGACGGCCCCGAGGTAGGACTTGCACTACTCGACGACATCGCCGATGAGCCGATGCTGGCGAACTACTTTCCGTACGCCGCAGCCCGTGGCGACCTGCTGCTGCGGTCGGGCCGGAACGCCGAGGCTGCCGCAGAGTTCCGACGGGCTCTCGACCTGGCCGGCTCGAACCCGGAACGAGATCTGATGCGACGGCGGATCATCGACGCACGATCCGCAGAGGGCTGAACCCCATTCGCGCTTTCCGCCCGAGCTTTGTGATCGTTCACTACCATCGTTTCTCGACGAACACTGCTGGATCACCGGAACGTTCTCGGGGGAGACGATCATGTCGGTACGACACAGAGTCGAACGCCACCGCACACTGACGCACATCGTCGACAGTCTGGGCGCGGTACGCGTGATGAACCGCTCGGGGCTCCTCCCGTTCCCCCGAATCGATCAGGGGATCGCGTCTCTCCGAGCCGTGCGCAAGTACGGACCGTTCGCCGGTCCTGTTCACGCGCATGCACATTCGGACACCGATGCCGACACCGTCGCGCTGATCGACGAGGCGGGCAGCCTCACATATGCGGACCTCGAACGTATGTCGAATGCGCTCGTCCGAGGGTGGCGCGCCGACGGTATCGGAGCCGGGTCGGTCATGGGTGCCATGGCGCGTAACCACCGACTCCTGGTCACGACGATGCTCGCGGCGGCCAAGGGAGGCGTCCGGCTCGTCATGATGAACACCGGCTTCGCCGCCCCGCAGCTGGCCGACGTGGCAGCCAGGGAGCAGGTCGGCGCATTCGTCTTCGACGAGGAATTCTCGGACGCCGCCGCCGCCCTCTCCCCCGCAGTCACCACATATCTCGCATGGACCGACACTGCGAACCCGCGCTTGCGGACGCTGACGTCGATCATCGAGCGAGAATCGACCGCGGCAGTTCCGGCACCCAAGATCCAGGGGGGATTCGTACTGCTGACCAGCGGAACGACGGGCGCGCCGAAGGGGGCTCCTCGGGATCACACGTCGCCGCTGGCGTCGGCGCAGTTCCTCGATCGAGTGCCGTTGCGCCGCAACAAGACCATGGTGATGGCGGCACCGATCTTCCACGGCACCGGTTTGTCCCAGTTCGCGCTCGCACTCGCGCTGGCCGACACCGTCGTGATGCATCGCAAGTTCGATCCGAAGAACACCGTCGAACTGCTCGCACAGCACAAGGCGGACACGCTCGTGCTGGTACCCACGATGTTGCAGCGCATCGTCGACCTCGGTCCGGACGTTCTCGATCGGTTCGACACATCCGCTCTGCGCGTCATCTTCGCGGCGGGCTCGTCGATTTCGCCGGATCTGTCGCGTCGGACCGCCCGCGCCTTCGGCCCGGTGTTGCACAACCTGTACGGATCGACCGAAGTCGCCGTAGCGACGGTGGCCACACCCGACGAGCTCGAGCAGGCTCCCGGCACGGCGGGCCGACCACCGGTGACGTGCCGCGTTCGATTGTTCGATCACGACGACACACCCGTGACGACCGCAGGAACCGTGGGACGCATCTTCGTCTCCAGTGGCCTCAGCTTCTCCGGTTACACCGACGGACGAGACAAGGAACGCATCGACGGGATGCTGTCGACCGGTGACCTCGGACATTTCGACGAAGGCGGTCTGCTCTTCGTCGACGGGCGTGACGACGACATGATCGTGTCCGGCGGCGAGAACGTCTACCCGATCGAGGTGGAGAACCTACTGGCCGACCGCGACGACGTCGTCGAGGCCGCCGTCGTCGGTGTCGCGGATCCCGACTTCGGACACCGACTCCGGGCGTACGTCGTGCCCACGCCCGCGTCCCATCGGGATCCCGACGACATCAAGACCTACGTGAAGGCACATCTCGCGCGGCACAAGGTCCCTCGTGACGTCGTGTTCGTCGACGACCTACCGCGCAACGCCACCGGCAAGGTCCTCCGACGTCTACTTTCCGACCCTGACTAGCCCGCCGGCGTCGACTGGGCTGAGAATGGTTGGCGGAGTATCGGGTACACGTGCTTCGAATGCTCGACGGGTAGCGGAGGAGAAGTGACCATGTCCGAATGGACGAAGAAGATCAAGGACGAGGCCAGGGGTCTGATCGCCGAGGCCGAGCAGGAGCTGACCGCACTCGAGGGTGCCGACACCGTCGACCTGACAGCCGACGAGACCGATGCCGATTCCGACGCGGTCGACACCGACACGTCCGAGAAGAACTAGATCTTCACCGCTGCCAGAAGGGCGGCGACGTAAGCGTCGCCCTTCTGCTGCTCCAGAATCCGGCTGCCCTTCTGCGCGTCACCGGTGCGGCGGTTCGCCGGTCACCCGGTGATCCGCATAGTTGAAGCCCTCGCGAACCAGTCGTGCGAGGTGCCCGTCGACGATCCGGTACACGACGCGTCGGCCGTCCCTGGTCGTCTCGACCATTCCGGTGAAGCGCAATTTCGCGAGATGCTGACTGACCGCTGTCCGCGATGCACCGGTAGCCTCTGTCAGAGTCGACACGTCGGACGGGTCGTGCGACAGAATCCACAGCAGGTGAAGCCGTGTGGGATCGGCCAACATGCGGAAGATGTCACTGGCGGATTCCAGCCGGACGCGGTCCGGGTTCGTCCCGTGGTCGAGACTCGGACTTCGAGTCGGCACCGATTCGGTCATCGCCACCTCCCTCACTCGACCTCCACAGCAACGAGGCTGCAATCGTCGCCAGTGTAGCGAGCACGGCCGAGATCGCCGTCGAGACCGATTGTCCCGCTGCCGCACCGACCCACCCGACGATCGGGTACGTCAGAAGAAAGCACGCATGTGACAGCGAGAACTGAGCCGTGAACAGCGCTGTCAGCTCGTCGTCGGCGGCGCAGCGACGGATCACGCGGGCCGTCGGAGTGCCTATTGCCGACGCCGCTGCTCCCGCACCCACCCACAGGACGGCGAAACAGATCCAGGAGGTCGGGCTGGTGGTGACGGCGACAGCGAAGATCGTCGTACAGGCGGTCGTCAACGCCGCTACCGCGCATCCTGTCAGCATGACGGTGCGGTCCGAGACACGTTTCAGCAGCTGGGGAAGGCACACTGCAACGGCGATGGAGCCTGCGCCGAAGCAGCCCAACAGCAGCGCTACCTGATCCGCGGACCCATCCAGCCGCGCACGGACGTACACGACCGTGTCGACGACGACGACACTCGTCACCGCGGCCGCGACGAGGTTCATCGCTGCTACTCCCCGCAACGGTGCTCGAGTCACGAAGTTGCGTGCGCCGGACGTGATTCGCGTGCGAAACGGCACCGGGTCGACCGATCTCATCGACGGTAATCGGGCGCTCAGGACCATACTCATCGACGCGGCGAAGCCGGCAGCCGTTCCGACGAACAGCACGTGGTACGAAACCACGGTCAGCAGAGCTGCCGCCACCATCGGACTGACGATCGACTCGAGGTCGTACGCGAGCCGGGACAGCGACAATGCCTTCGTGTAGGCGACGTCCTCCCTCAGTAGCGCGGGAATGGTCGACTGGAACGCCGGTGTGAACGTCGCCGACGCGGACTGCAGGACGAACACGAGCGCGTAGATCTGCCAGGGATGGACGACGAACGGAAGTACGAGCACGGTCGCCGCACGCACCGCGTCGGCGGCGACCAGAACCGTCGTACGGTTCACGCGTGCGGTCAGGGCCGACGCGACGGGTGACACCGCGGCGTAGGCGACCATCTTGACGGCCAAGGCCGTGCCGAGGACGGCACCCGCGTCGGATCCGGCGATGTCGAACGCCGCGAGTCCGAGTGCAACCGTCGTCAGCCCGGTACCGATCAGAGCCAGGATCTGGGCGGTGAACAGGCGTCGGAACCGCGAGTCGGCAAGAGGCACGGAATCAGACTAGCCAATTATGTGCGCACATAAGCACGCATTTGACCGCCCGAAAACGAACAAGACCGGCACTCGCGCGAGTGCCGGTCTTGTGGGTGGTAGCGGGGACAGGATTTGAACCTGCGACCTCTGGGTTATGAGCCCAGCGAGCTACCGAGCTGCTCCACCCCGCGTTGCGAACGCAAAGTTACAGGACGGTGTCGAGGATAAGCAAATTCACGGCCCGGGCCTGCTTCCCGATCGCCGTCGGTGCCGAACGGCCTCGCTTCATCGTCGAAAATGCACAGAAATGGGTGCGCTGCATCACGGTTTACCGGTGATCTGCGTCACATCACAACGGTGTAACGAAGCGGAAACGAATCCGTCGCAACCCGGATCGACCTGCGCGAACGCCGTTCTTTGTCTCAACATGTGGACAAGCCAGCCACCAAATCTCTGTGTGACGTCACCAGATTACTGGACTACCTTCACGATCGGTCCTAGAAACCAGGGCCGAAACCGCCCCCGCCGCTGCGACTCTCTGCCCCGCGGGGACCGGTTCCCCGATTGGCACGGGGGCAGAGGCGCGAGAAGTACGAACCCGTGACCGTTCGTACACCGACGCGAGACACATCGATCGATGTTCGTCTTACGAGATGCGCAGGCTAGCGCGGAGAGGATTCACCCGCATGACCACACACACATCATTCGGCAAGCGTGCTTTGGGATGGGCTGCCGTGACCGGCGCCGTCGTTGCGATTCCCCTCGGCGTCTCCATGGGCACCGCGAACGCTGCCGGGCACAACTGGGATGGCGTCGCACAGTGCGAGAGCGGCGGCAACTGGAGCATCAACACCGGAAACGGCTACTACGGCGGTCTGCAGTTCACGCAGAGCACCTGGGAGGCCAACGGCGGCTCGGGATCACCCGCAGGCGCATCGAAGGCCGAGCAGATCCGCGTCGCCGAGAACGTCCTCGCGACCCAGGGCGTCGGCGCATGGCCCGTCTGCGGTCAGCACTTGACCAGTGGCGAGTCCACGTCCGTCGCACCGGCGGCCGCGATCGAGGAAGCCCCCGTCCAGGAGGCGCCCGCACCCGTCGCCCCGGCAGTCGAGGCACCCGCAGCACCGCAGCTGCCGGTCGCACCCGAGTACCAGGCAACCGCTCAGCAGTACATCGATCACGCCACCGCTGTCGCACAGCACGGCTTCGACCAGGCTTCGGCACTGGCGAGCCAGTACGGGCTCAGCGCGCAGTTCGATCAGGCAGTCGCCGCCGCACAGCCGGCGCTGGCTTCGTTCGGCCGGTAACACGTTCGGCCGACACCTTCTCGGCTGACCGCAGTTCGGATCGCGTCGACGATCCGACGACGAAGCGGCGCCGTCACTGTGGAAGACAGTGACGGCGCCGCTTCGGTTTTCGCAATTCAGTTGTCGTGTTCGGTTGCAGCTCAGTGAATTTCCGAGCTTCACGGGTGCAGAGTCAGCGGCCGTTCTGGTACGCGTCGATCGCCTGCTGAAGCGCCTCGAACGCGGTACCCAACCGTCCCAGATCACCACTCTGCTGAGCGGAGCGCACCTCGGTCAACGCAGCGTCGAGTCGTTGCACCGCATCGGAGTTCGGCGGCTGACTCTGCGTCGGCGCGTTGGCAGGCGGTGGAGTGGTCGCCTGCGTGCCCGACTGTGTCGGCTCCTCCTCCGTGGACTGCGGATTCGACGCGTCACCACCCGGTGCGGTCGCCGCGGACCCGGTGCCGGAACCGAACACCTGGTCGAGCGCCTCGGACAGCGTCGCCGCATACCCGACGCGCACGCCTCCCCCGGCTCCCGGTTCCCGGTAACTGACGAGCACTCTCGTCAACTGCGGGAACGTGGACGTCGACGCAGTGTTGCGTTCGGTGTACAGCGGTTCGACGTACAGGATTCCGCCGTCAGCGATCGGCAGAGTCAACAGATTCCCGTACTGGATGTTGTTGGACTGCTGCAACAGCGTTCGATCCGATGCCACACGAGAGTCCGATGTCATCGAGTTCTGCGCCTGCTGCGGACCTTGTGTCTGCGTGTCCGTCGGTAGCTGCAACACCGTGAACTTGCCGTAGTTCTCCGGGTCGGATCGCACCGAGATGTACGCGGACAGCAACTGTCGGTTGAAGCCGACCATCGCGCTCGTCAACCGGAACGACGGTTCACCGGTCTCCGGATCGCCGATCAGCACGTAGTAGGGCGGCTGATTCAGATCCGTTCCACCGTCGACCGTCGGGTCGCTCGGGACGGACCAGAACGCGTTGTTGGTGAAGAATTCGTTCGGGTCGTCGACGTGATACTTGGCGAGCATCTCGCGCTGGACCTTGAACAGGTCTTCCGGGTAGCGGAAGTGGGACCGCAGATCGTCCGGAATCTCCGATGACGGCTTGACCGAGTCGGGGAACACTCCCATCCACGCGTTCAGCACCGGATCCTTGTCGTCGACCTGGTAAAGCGTGACGGTTCCGTCGTAGGCGTCGACCGTGGCCTTCACCGAGTTGCGGATGTAGGACACCTCTTCCTTCGGAAGCGGGCGACCGGTAGTGGGTTCCAAGCTGTCGACGGTCAGGCCGTCCAACGACGCGCGCTGCGCGTACGGGTAGTCCTTCAGCGTGGTGTAGCCGTCGACGATCCACACGATCTTGCCGTCGACCACTGCCGGGTAGGAGTCGCTGTCCGTCGTCAACCAGGGAGCGACCTTCTGTACACGCTCACGCGGATCGCGGTTGAACAGAATCTTCGAATTGTCGCCGATCGCACCCGAGAACAGGATGTTTCGTTCGGCGTACTTCGCCGCGAACGCCAACCGGTTGAACCAGTTGCCCACCGACACGCCACCCGCACCGGTGTAGGTGTAGCGCGAGGTGTCGGTGTCGTACTCACGGTCCTCGCCCTCGCCGCCGGTACCGACGATCGCGTAGTCGGGATCCGACTGTGCGATGACCTCGCCGTAGTAGATGCGCGGTTGATCGACGGGGATGACCTGTTCGGTTCCCTGCGACGCGATGTCACTGACGGTGTAGATCGGGTAACCGCTGTTGCTGTTGGCGCCCTCGGCCGTCGGATCCTGCACGGCCGCGTTCACGCGGTTCGCCGGAGCAGCGACGAAGCCGTTGCCGTGGGTGTAGACCGTGTGCTTGTTGATCCAGTCGGTCTGGTTACCCGTCAAGCTCTCGGGCGACAGCTCACGAGCCGCGACGATGTAATCCTGCAGCTGGCCGTCGATTTCGTACCGGTCGACGTCGAGCGTCGCCGGGAAACCGAAGAAGTTCTTCAGCTGCTGCTGCTGAGTGAACGTGCGAGACAACACGTTCGGGTCGAGGAGCCGGGTATTCGCGATCGTCGTGATGTCGGCTTGACTCTCGCGCGGGTTCTGGGAACCCTCCCCCGAGTAGGCCTGGTATTCGACGACGTCGTCACCGATGCCGTACGCGTCACGCGTCGCGGCGATGTTCCGCTCGATGTAGGCGCTTTCCTTCTCCGCCGCGTTGGGGCGCACCGAGAACTGCTCCATCAACAGCGGGAAGATGGCACCGACGAGGATCGACGACAGCACGAGCAACGCCGTCGCCAACGCGGGGACGCGTAGATCACGCAGGAAGATCGCGGCGAAAAATGCTGCAGCGCAGATCAATGCGATCGCCAGCAGAATCAGCTTGGCCGGCAGGACCGCGTTGATGTCGGTGAAGCCTGCGCCGGTGAACGTCGGTTCCTTACGGCTGCTCGACAGCAACGAGTAGCGGTCCAGCCAGTAGGCGATGGCCTTGAACAGAACGAAGGCGCCCGCCAGGACTGCGAGCTGTACGCGCGCAGCACGCGTCAGTGCACCTTCGCGTCCCGCGAGGCGGATACCGCCGAAGACGTACTGCGTCAACAGATTGGCGAAGAACGCGATGAGCGTCGCAACGAACAACCAGTTCAGCACGAAGCGGTAGAACGGCAGATCGAACGAGTAGAAGCTGACGTCGAGACCGAACTGCGGATCGACGCGACCGAAGTCGCCGCCGTGCAGAAACAGTTGCACGACAACCCAATTGGTCTGCGCGATCAAACCGGAGATGACGCCGAACGCGACCGGGATTCCGATTCCGAACAGACGAAGCCTGCTCATGACGGTGGTCCGGTACCGAGCGATCGGATCGTTCGGGCCTGCAACGGGCACGAACACCGGGCGATTGCGATACGCCAGCAGCAGTGCCAGGAACACGACACCGCCAACGAGCACTCCGACGATCAGGAACAACAACGCCCGGGTGACCAGCATGGTCGTGTACACCTGGCGGAAGTCGACCTCTCCGAACCACAGCCAGTTCGTATAGGTGTCGATGAGGCGCGGACCGACAAGCAGCAACGCTGCGAGGACCAATGCCAATACGAGCAGAATCCGGCTCCGCCGCGACAACGACGGTAGACCGGTGGGGGCCCTCATGCCCACGTGCCACACTCCAACTTCGGGCGATACAGCGTGTACCGCAGATGGCTTCGGCGACGCACAACGTGCGTCGCCTGTCCGATTTGTGAACCACTGTACGGAACCGCTCGGTAGCCCGGCCACACCCGTCCTGTCCCGCAGTGGCCGGGGGACGTCGATGGGCACGTCGATGCGAGGATGAGCAGGTGAGCGATTTCGACGACCACCGATTCGACGGCAGTGACATGGACATGAGCCCCGACGAGCTAGAGGCGGCACTCGCGCGTTGTGCGCGCGAGGTCGCGGATTTCGTCGACGCCGAGGGGTGGGGCCAATCTCCGCAGATCTTCGCCCTCGTGCCGACGTCCGTCCTCGCCGCGGCGGAGCCGGGCCTGCTCGACGACATCGCCGACGGCTCGGCGTTGACGCCGATCCAGCAGCACTCGCTTCCCGAGGACATCGAGGGCGGTTCACCCGCGCTGGAGGAATTCCTCGCCACCACCAGCTGGCCCGACGGCGTCGTCGGCTGCGCGCTCGTTCAGGAGATCGTCGTGCTGCCGCCGACGGCGGAGTCCGACCTCGACGAGGCGTTGACGCCGTTGCTCGCCGATCGCGACGCAGCCGACGAGGCCGCCCGGTTGACTGCACACGCGCATCCCGAACGGAAGGACGGCCGTCTGATCGCGGCCGTCGTCAAGGACGGTCCGTCGTTGGCACTGCTGCAGATGCAGCCCGACGACGACGCAGACCCGTTCGGTGCCGCCGAGTTGCTCACCTACGAGGATCTGGCGCCGAACATCGTGCAGGCCCTGTACGCGACGTTCGACAACGAATCCGATGACTGACGACGCCGCCTGATTCGCAAGCGGTCAGCTGCACGACGGCGCGTCGCCGCCCGCTCCGATCGATTCGAGCGCGTCGATCGCGCCGTCGAGTGAGTCGACCTTCACCAGACGCAGACCGTCGGGCGTGTTCGCACTGGCCTCGTCGCAGTTCTGCGACGGCACCAGGAATGTCGTCGCACCCGCGTCACGCGCGGCGATCAACTTGTACGGAATGCCTCCGATGGGTCCGACCGCCCCGTCATCGGCGATCGTGCCGGTGCCGGCGACGAACTCACCGTTGCTCAGCTCCCCCGGACTCAGCTTGTCGACGACGGCGAGGCTGAACATCAAGCCCGCCGAGGGCCCGCCGACGTCGGCGAGGTTGAACGTGACGTCGAACGGAACGTCGGGTTCCTCGGTCGGTGTCACACCGAGGTACCCCTTCTCGGCGTCGTCGGGCCGGGCGCCCAACGTGACGGACTCGTCGCGTTCGACTCCGTCGGTGGACACCCGCACGACGATCACGTCGCCCGGAGAGTGGGCGCTGACGACGTCACGCACCCCCGTGACGGTGTCGATCGGAGCGCCGTCGATCGACACCACACGGTCGCCCTCGTTCAGCAAGCCAGAGGCAGGACCGTCGGGCGCCACGGTTCCGACGGTCAGCACCACCGGATAGCCCAGGTGTCGCAGTGCGGCGAGTTCGGCGCTGTCTTCGGATTGTTCGAAGTCCGCCTGGTTGCTCTGCTGAACCTCTTCCTTCGACTTGTCCGGCGGGTACACCTCTTCGCGAGGAACGAGGCCCTGCCGTCCGCTCGCCCAGAAGCCGAACGCCTCGAAGATGTTCAACTGGTCGCGGACCGCCACGGTCGTCATGTTCAGATGCCCGGTGGTGGGGTCGACGTCGGTGCCGTCGATCTGTACCACCGGGCGACCGTCCGCGTCGCCGAGAGTGTTGTAGGTGGGTCCCGGGCCGAGCGCAGCGAACGGGACGGTGACGACGGTTCCTGCGACGCCGAGTACGACGACCGGCACGAGAGCGGCCACGAGAGTGGCGATCCTACGATTCACCCGACAAAGACTAGAACCGATGTCTGTGCAGCGGATGTGAGACCCCTCCCACGGGCGTGCCAGGCGGTGTTTCGCAGCGGCAATCGTGTTCGCCGTCAGCGTGAGAACCAGCGGTGCCACCGGCCTGTATGCCTTGTACCGTTGAACCATGAGCAATTTCGGTTTTCAGGGCCCCGACGACGATCCGGACAAGAAGAAGGATCAGGGCGGAGACGGCGGCCAGGCCGGCATGCCGGGCGGCTTCGGCTTCGGTGCCGAAGGCTTCGACCCCGCCGCGCTGGGCCAGATGCTCACACAGTTCGGTCAGATGCTGAGCGGCATGGGCACCGCGGGTTCCGCGGGCTCGGGTCCGGTGAACTACGACCTGGCCACCCAGCTCGCCCGACAGCAGATCGGTACGGTGTCTCCCGTGTCGGCCGGCAAGACCGACGCGATCGCCGACGCGGCACATCTCGCCGAGCTCTGGCTCGACGGATCGACGACGCTTCCCGCGGGTGCGTCGCGCACGGTTGCCTGGACGCCGGGCGACTGGCTCGACAACACCATCGACACCTGGAAGCGTCTGTGCGACCCGGTGGCAGCCCAGATCTCGAGCATGTGGACGTCCGGAATGCCCGCCGAGGCGCAGCAGATGGCCGGTCCCATGATGGGCATGTTGACGCAGATGGGCGGAATGGCGTTCGGGTCGCAGCTCGGCCAGGCGCTCGGGCAGCTGTCGAAAGAGGTTCTGACCTCGACCGACATCGGAATCCCGCTGGGTCCCAGCGGTGTCGCCGCGTTGCTTCCCGACGCCATCGCGAGTTTCACCGACGGGCTGGAGCAGCCCGAACGCGAAGTCCTCGTCTTCCTTGCCGCACGTGAAGCCGCCCACCAGCGTCTCTACAGCCACGTTCCGTGGCTGCGTCAACGGGTGCTCGCGACCGTCGAGGAGTACGCGCGTGGCATCAAGATGGACTTCTCGGCGATCGAGGAAGCGGCGTCCGGACTGGACCCGGCGTCGCTGACGGACCCGTCGAAGATCGAGGAGATTCTCCAGCACGGTGCGTTCGAACCGCAGACCACCCCGGAGCAGAAGCTGGCACTCGAACGTCTGGAGACCATGCTCGCCCTCGTCGAGGGATGGGTCGAGGTCGTCGTCGCGGACGCTCTCGGCGAACGACTCCCCGGTGCCGTGGCGCTGGGCGAGACGATCCGCCGCAGGCGCGCGTCCGGCGGTCCGGCCGAGCAGACGTTTGCCACACTCATCGGCCTCGAACTGCGTCCTCGTCGCGTTCGTGAAGCCAGCGAACTGTGGCGCCGACTGACTGCAGCGGCAGGCATCGACGGACGCGACGGCGTGTGGGCCCACCCGGACCTGCTTCCGACGTCGTCCGACCTCGACGATCCGGCATCGTTCATCGACGGTGTCGTCGGCGGCGGAACCAGCGAGTTCGACGATCCCATCGCGATGCTGAAGGCAACGGAGGAGCAGGAACGCTCCGAACGCGACAAGCGCGACGGCGGCGACGAACAGGCCTGATCGCAGGAAGAAGAGGGGTGGATCCGACGTTGTCGGATCCACCCCTCTTTTTCGATGGAATGCCAGGTCAGCGGGTCGGCTGCCTGTGGACAACTCGTGTCGTAGGGCGGAAACGCCGAGCACCACCGTGTCATCGTTCTTTCATGTCCATTGGTGCACTCGTGCGCAGACCGAAACTGCGTGTCGGCGCGTTCGTCCTCCGAGACGGCTCCATCCGGCTCGGGCTGAATCCCGATCGCTCGTACGTGCTCACGGCTCTCCCCAACGTGCCGCCCGACGTCGTCCTCGACGTTCTGTCCCGCCTCGACGGCAAAGCCTCGCGAGCGAACATCGTCTGGTACGCCGGAACGCGGGGAATGTCCGCGCCCACGACATCCACGCTTCTGGCCGAACTCGCCGAGTTCGGGCTTCTCGTCGACTGCGCGACAACCCCCGAACCTCGAGTGTCGACACTGCACATCGTGGGACGTGGCCCGCTCGCCGACGCCGTCCAGCACGGTCTCACCGCGTCGACGATCGCCGTGACACGATCGTCGAACCCTCCTCGTCGTCTTCTGCGCTACGACGAGGGCCACTGGCAGAACGATCTCGTCGTGCTCGCGGACGATCTCGTGGCGGACCCGCAGACGATCACGGCGCTGGCTGCGACGCGCACCCCCCATCTGCAGATTCGGTTGCGCGACGGGGTCGGGATCGTCGGGCCGTTCGTCCTACCCGGAGTATCGACGTGCCTCCGCTGTCTGGAACTCACCCGCAGCGCGTTGGATCCGCAGTGGCCCTACGTGTCGGCGCAGCTACTCGGACGCACGGGAGACGCCAGCGGACCGACCGTTCTCGCCACCGCGGCGTTCGCGTTGGCTCAGATCGACGCCTGCACGAAGCGTGACTCGACGCCGATGATCGACACGACGCTCGAGATCGACCTCGCGTCGAACCGTACGACGACGCGGCGATGGTCCCGCCACCCCAGGTGCGACTGCGCGCACGAATGACGGGCGTTCGTCCGAGTGACGGCGCTCTTACCTGCACTATGGGCGAGATGGTCGTCCGTCAGCCATGATGGGTACGTGCCAGACATTCCTCGTCGGGGATCAGCCCGAACCGCCAAGCTCGCTCGAATCCCCATCGGTATCGCAGGACGGGCCGCGGTCGGTTTCGGCAAGAAGCTCGCCGGTGGCAATCGCGAGGAGATCGACTCGGATCTCGCGGCCAAGGCCGCCGAACAACTGTTCTCGGTTCTCGGCGAACTCAAGGGCGGCGCAATGAAGTTCGGCCAGGCGCTGAGCGTCATGGAGGCGGCCGTTCCGGAGGAGTTCGCCGAGCCGTATCGGGAAGCACTGACCAAGCTTCAGTCGTCCGCGCCGCCACTGCCGGCAGCCAAGGTTCATCGCATGCTCGATCGCCAGCTGGGCACGGCCTGGCGATCACGGTTCGAGTCGTTCGACGACACCCCTGTCGCATCGGCGAGTATCGGGCAGGTCCACCGCGCGGTGTGGACGGACGGTCGCGATGTCGCCGTCAAGATTCAATACCCGGGCGCCGACGACGCACTGCGCGCGGATCTGAAGACGATGTCACGTTTCGCGAGCACCTTCAGCGCGATCTTCACCGGCGCCGACGTCAAGCCCGTGCTCGACGAGCTGATCGCACGGACCGAGGACGAGCTCGACTATCGCATCGAGGCCGACAGTCAGCGCGCATTCGCGAAAGAGTTCGCCGACGACCCACAGTTCGCGATTCCCCGTGTCGTCGCGAGTGCTCCGAAGGTGCTCGTCAGCGAATGGATGACCGGTACGCCCCTGTCGTCGATCATTGCGTCGGGAACCGCCGACCAGCGCAACGACGCAGGCGCCCTGCTCGCGCTGTTCGCGTTCGCTGCGCCGGCTCGCGCCGGTCTGCTGCACGCGGACCCGCATCCAGGGAATTTCATGTTGCTGCCCGACGGACGCCTCGGCGTCATCGACTTCGGAGCTACGGCGCCGATGCCGAACGGGCTACCTCCCGTTCTGGGCAGGATGGTGCGACTCGCGCGCGAGGAACGGTTCGACGAACTGGTCGCACTGTGCGTGGAGAGCGGATTCGTCATTCCCGGCCGGACGGTCACCGCGAAGGAGATCGCGGACTATCTGCGCCCGTTCACGGACCCGATCCGCACGGATTCCTTCCACTTCACTCGGTCGTGGCTACAGAAAGCGGCGGGAACAGCAGCCGACTTCGACAGCGCGCAGTTCCGAACGGCGCGAGCTCTGAACATGCCCGCCGAACACATCATGATCTTCCGGGTACTCGGAGGTCTCGTCGGCATCTGTGCGCAGCTCGACGCGTACGCCCCCTACATGGCCATCCTGACGGAATGGATGCCCGGCTTCACCGACGACGTCTGATCTTCCCGATCGTCGTCGAAAAGCCGGGCATCACAAGTGGACTCGCATCACGCAACCTGCTGATCGGCCCTGTTCTTACGGGGGCGGCCACGCGGGCGTTTGCGTGCGATGACGACACCCTGATCGAGGATCTCGCCTCCCCACACGCCCCACGGCTCGGCCCGATCGAGGGCCGCGCTCAAACAGGTCCGGCGGATCGGGCAGTCGGCACACAGTGCCTTGGCCTGCTCGAGTTCCCCCGGGGTTTCGGCGAACCACAGGTCGGGATCCGCCGCTCGGCACGGAACGGCCATCTCGTCGGCGGGGCGTGTTCCGCGCTGCGCGCCCATGGTCAGCGACGTGATCGAAACCGTTGTCGCGGTGGTGTTCTCGGTCTCGAATCGGCATGTCGTCCGGATCGTGGCGGTTGACACGTCGGTCTCCTCTACTTTTCGTGCGGCGTATTCACGGTTTCTGAAACTGGTGCGAACCCGGAGGCCGAACGTTCGAATCCGAGGGGACTCATCGAACGAAAAAGGCCACGGTCCGCGTCTGCGGGTCCGTGGCCTGTGGTGGCTGAATCGACGTGGTCTACCGAGAATGCTCTCGATATCTGTCGATCACGGACGCGCTGTATGCGCGGCGGAGACGTGTAGCTGGAATTGCGCTTTTCGCTGCTGCTGCGGTGCCGGCGAACGCGGCGGTGCCTACGACAGCCGTGCTGGCTGCTGCGGGTGCGACGCGACCGGACGCGAGGGGGTGAGCGGAATCCTGAACCATCCACGTGGACAGGTCAGCAGCGACAACGCCTGCGTACTGGGCAACGATCGAATTCTTCACGATTCTCCACCTCCTCATCTCGACTCGACACGGACACACTGCATGCTCGCGGCTTCCCGTGAGCGGTGAAAACAGACTAAACCCCGTGATCGACACCGCACAAGTTATTTTCTACCTGCGGTTTCGTGTCATCGAGGCACCACTTCGACTACTTGGTCGACGATTCCCGGACGACGGCGAGAACGTCCTCTCCGAACCGCTCCAACTTCTTGGCACCGATACCCGGAATGGCGACGAGCCCACGGTCGTCCTGCGGCTGCTGCTCCGCGATGGCCGTGAGCGTCGTATCGCTGAAGACGACGTACGCCGGGACCTTCATCTCGCGCGATTTGTCGAGACGCCAGGACTTCAACGCGTCGAGAAGCGCGATGTCGACGTCGGACGGGTGTGACTCGCACCGCCCGAGCATGGTGGCGCCCGTTCCGATCAACGGCTTACCGCACAGGCGGCACTTGGGGCCGGACTTCTTGGCTGCAGGCGCTGCGATGCGCGACGCGGGCGAGTCGTCCGGAATCAACCCGTTGAGGAACCGCGACCTGCGCCTCGACTTGCGGCCACCCTGGTTGCGTGCCAGTGCCCACGACAGCTGCAGGTGCTCACGAGCGCGGGTGACGCCGACATAGAGGAGTCGACGCTCTTCCTCGACGGCCGCCTCGTTGTCGGCGCTGGGGTCGTTGCCGAGCGCGTGCGTGATGGGCAGCGTGCCGTCCGCGAGCCCGACGAGGAACACCGCGTCCCATTCGAGGCCCTTGGCCGCGTGAAGCGATGCCAACGTCACGCCCTGCACGACGGGTGGGTGACGCGCCTCGGCACGAGCGGCGAGCTCGTGCAGCAGACGACCGAGATCGAGCTCGGGGTCCTGACCGATCAACTCTTCGGTGACCTGCACGAGACCGCCGAGTGACGCCCACTTCTCCCGCGCTTGCGCACCGGTCGGCTCAGTGGCCGTCAAACCGAGCGGCGCGAGCACGGCACGCACCAGCGACGGCAGGCCTGCACCCGACTTCGATTCCTCGGGTAGGTCGTCGCGGCTGGACGCAGTGCGCAATGCCGAAATGCCTTGGCGTACTTCGGGTCTGTTGAAGAAGCCTTCACCGCCGCGAACCTGGTACGGAATACCCGCGTTTGTCAACGCCTGCTCGTGCACCTCGGATTGCGCGTTGATGCGATACAGCACGGCGATCTCGGCGGGTTCGACGCCTTTGGCGATCAAGCGCTTGATCGCCCGGGCGACGCCGTCTGCTTCGGCGGGTTCGTCGTCGTACTCGGTGAACTCCGGCTCCGGACCCGGGGGCCGCTGACCGATCAATTGCAGTCGCGTTCCGGCGATACGTCCCCGCGCGGCACCGATGACCCGGTTGGCCAGCGATACGACCTCCGGCGTCGAACGATAGTCACGTTCGAGGCGTACGACCGTCGCATCCGGGAAGCGACGCGAGAAGTCGAGGAGATACCGCGGCGTCGCACCCGTGAACGAGTAGATGGTCTGATTGGCGTCTCCGACGACGGTCAGGTCGTCACGCTCCCCCAACCACGCGTCGAGAACACGCTGCTGCAACGGCGTCACGTCCTGGTATTCGTCGACGACGAAGCACCGGTAGCGCTCGCGGAACTCGTCGGCGACCGCGGAATGCTCTTCCAGTGCGGCAGCGGTGTGGAGCAGTAGGTCGTCGAAGTCGAGCAGGAAGCCGTCGTCACCGCGCGTCTTCAGGTCCTCGTACCCCGCATACACCGACGCGACCTTGCCCGCGTCCATGGGAACTTCACGTCGTACGCGGGCCGCGATGGCCGCGTAGTCCTCCGGCGCGACGAGCGAGCCTTTGGCCCACTCGATTTCGCCCGCCAGGTCGCGCACCGCGTCCGTCGACGTCGACACGCCCGCGCGATGCGCGGCCTGGGAGACCAGCGCGAATTTCCGATCGAGCAGCTGCCATCCCGTGTCTCCGACGACCTGAGGCCAGAAGTACTTCAGTTGCCGAAGCGCTGCCGCGTGGAACGTGCGGGCCTGAACCGGCGGTCCTTCTCCGCCGACACCGAGCTCACGCAGACGCCCACGCATCTCTCCTGCAGCACGGGCAGTGAACGTCACCGCCAGTACCTGGCCTGCGGAAACGTGGCCCGCGGACACCAGATGCGCGATGCGCCTCGTGATGGTGCGCGTCTTGCCTGTTCCGGCGCCTGCAAGTACGCACACGGGCCCACGCGGTGCCGAGACCGCAGCGGACTGTTCGGGATCCAACCCGGCGAGCATCGAGTCCACTGGCATGCCGACCATCATGTCAGGGGGTGCCGACAACACCCGCGACCGGTCGAGCGGCGTCGACCGCGACGGAACAACCACCACGGTCGACGTGTTGACTGGTGGCGTGACTACTACCGAGAACGCCGCAGCACTGACCATGTACTCCACCACGTGGTGCGGATACTGCCGCAGATTGAAGACGCAACTCGACGAGGCAGGAATCGCCTACGACGAGATCGACATCGAGCAGGACCCCGCGGCCGCGGAGTTCGTCGGCAGCGTCAACGGCGGGAACCATGTCGTCCCGACCGTCAAGTTCGCCGACGGTTCGACGGCCACCAACCCGTCGTTGGCCGCCGTCAAGCAGGCGCTGTCTCTCTGATTACTGCGTGAGCGCCGTCGTCGCCCGCCTACGCGGCGGCGGCCCAGGCTTCGAGCATTCCTCGGGCGATCGAGATCGAGCCGGGCAGCAGCAGTCGGGAGTCCGCGTCGGCGGCCCAGTCTCCGAGTTTCAGTGCGGCCTGGACCTCTGCTCGGTCGAACCAGAACGCCTCGGCGATCTCGCCGTCGACGAACTCGAGAGGCTCGTCGGGATCGCCGATCGCGGAGAAACCCACCATGATCGATCGCGGGAACGGCCAGGGCTGACTGCCGAGGTACGTGATGTCGGACACCGTGATCCCGACCTCTTCCTTGATCTCGCGCGCAACGCAGGTTTCCAGAGACTCGCCCGCCTCGACGAAACCCGCCAACACCGAGAAACGACGCTCGGGCCATGCGGGCGCGCGAGCGAGCAGGACCCGGTCCGCGCCGTCGTGCACCAGACAGATGACCGCCGGGTCGGTGCGAGGAAACTCCTCGTGTCCGTTCGACGTGCTCGTGCGTGACCATCCCGCGGCCGACGGCGTCGTGGCGGCGCCGTCGAGCGCGCTGAAACTCGCCCCCGCGTGCCAATTCAGGATCGCGAGCGCGCTCGTCAGAATCGACAGTTCGGTCGCGTCGAGGTACTCCGCGAAGCTACGCAAGTCTGCCAGCTTGCCGGTGAGAACGCCGACGCGCTTGGCCCACAGATGGCGATCCTCGTGAATGCCGAGGAACACCGCGTCGAGTGCAGGTTCCGCCGAGATATCGGTGGCCGGCGTGTAGACGATGCCGGACTCGTCGACGCGCAGCTGACCTCGGTGATCGATTTCGATGACGCGCGCGGTCGGCCAGCCTGCACGCAGCGCCGCGGTGTCTCTACGTAGTTCTTCCGCTCTATGCAACGGAGAACGGGACAGCAGCGGAGGCTGGGAAAGCTCGAAACGTGGCACGGTGAAGACACTATCGCGGACGGGCGACGTGCCGGATTCGTGCGTCGTCACTCCCCCACACGTCGGATGTACAGCAACCGGTCCGTGGCTTCGACCGCGTCGACTTCCGGTGATCCGACGCGGAACAGTTTGCCGCCGCGTACCACTCCCAGCACGATGTCGGTGAGATGTCGAGGTGAGCCCCCGACCTCGTCGCGCTCGACCTCGCGCTCGGCGATGGCGAAGCCTGCCTCGGGCGTCAGCAGATCCTCGATCATCTCGACGACGCTCGGCGTCGACGTCGCGATACCCAGCAGTCGACCTGCTGTCTCCGACGAGATGACGACCGAGTCGGCGCCGGACTGCCGCAGCAGGTGCGTGTTCTCGGCTTCACGAATCGCGACGACGATCTTCGCTTTCGGCGCGATCTCACGCGCGGTCAACGTCACGAGCACCGCGGTGTCGTCGCGGTTAGTGGCCACGATGATGGCCGCCGCATGTTGTGCGCCGGTGAGCCGCAACACATCCGATTTGGTCGCGGAACCGTGCACGGTCACAAGACCCATGTTCGAGGCGGAGTCCAGGACCGCCTGATCGGTGTCGACAACGACGATGTCCGACGCGGCGACGCCGTCGCCGAGCATCGCGTCGACGGCGGTGCGGCCCTTGGTTCCGAAACCGATGACCACGGTGTGATTGCGCACGGTGCGCCTCCATCGCTGAATTTTGAATGCCTGTCGAGACCGCTCGGTCAGAACTGCGAGCGTCGTGCCGACCAACAAGATGAGGAAGAAGATTCGAAGCGGGGTGATGACCAGGATGTTCACCAGACGCGCCGACGGCGCGATCGGGGTGATGTCGCCGTAGCCGGTGGTCGACAACGACACCGTCGCGTAGTACAGCGCGTCGAGGAACGACAGCTCGTTGTCCTGCGCGTCACGGTATCCGTCACGGTCGAGATACACGATCAGCGCGGCGACGAGCAGCGCGGCGAGCGCGATCAGGATGCGGCGATAGATGGCGCGCCACGGGCTGCTCTGCAGTTCGGGAACCCGAAGAACACCGACGAGCGCGAAATCCGGCCGCTCCGTCAAGGTGTCACCGGCGCTCAAGCGAGCACGCAATCTACCTGCCACGTCGCCTACCTAGTACGAGACTGTCCACGGCTGGCAGCGTAGCCCTCTTCTGCCGTACCGCGACGCCAGGCGCGACGAAACACCGTCGCGGACTTCGTGGACCATGACGATGTGGCACGGTGTACCCCATGACACAGGACAAGAGCAGGGCACCTGCCGTGCGTCTCGCGGTGCTGCTGGGCGGAGCCGGGGTACTTCATTTCGCGACGCCGTCGTTCTTCGACATGCAGGTACCGTCCTTCCTGCCCGGTGAGGCTCGCACGTACACCTACGTGTCCGGCGTCGCGGAACTCGGTGTCGCTGCGGCACTGTCGGTCCCGCGTACGCGTCGTGTCGGCGGCACGCTCGCGGCCGCACTGTTCGTCGCCGTGTTCCCGGCCAATCTCGACCTCGCCCGCCGCCACGTGCTCAGCCGTACCACGTCCCCCGCTGTCAAAGCTGCACTGCTCGCGCGGCTTCCTCTGCAGATACCGTTGGTGACCGAGGCGTTGAAGGTGAGGCGTCGCGCGTCATAGCGAATCATGAGGCGTCCGAATCGAACCGGACATCGGTCCGTCCCTCGATGAGCGCCGCCAACGCGTCGGCGTCGGGCAGCTCTGCCGGCGCCACGGTGCGGCCGCTGCGCACGTAGTGGAACGCGGCGCGCACTTTCTCGAGCGGAACCGGTTCGGCGGACACCGCAGACATCAGTTCGGCCCAGGCGATGCGGTACGCCGCGAGCTGCATCACCACCGACTTCTCCTCCTTCGGAGTCGGCTCGGCGCCCGTCTTCCAGTCGACGACGGTCCAACCGCCGTCGGAATCGGCGAACACGGCGTCGATCCGGCCCCGCAGAACCGTTCCGGCGACCGAGGTCTCGAAGGGCACCTCGACTTCGACGGGACTGCGCAGAGACCAGTCCGAGTCGAGAAAGGCCTGCTGCAGCGTCTCGAGATCGACGTCCGTCGCAGCGCCCGTGTCCGCTGATCCGGGCAGTTCGTCCAGGTCGAGTAGCCGCGTCGCGCCGAATCTCCGCTCGATCCACGCGTGGAACGCCGTACCTCTGCGCGCCAACGGGTTCGGCGGGAACGGCAACGGACGACGCAAGCGCGACGCCAAGGCATCGGGATCGGCCGCGAGATCGACCAACTGACTGACCGACAGATTCTCCGGCAGCGTAACGGTCACAGTGGATCCGGCCCGTTCCGCTCGTTCGGCCAGCAGAGCGTCCACGTCCGCCGCCCACTGCTCGGGATCGGCGTCGTTGTCATTCTGTGGCTTCTCGTCCTGAGGCTCGTCGTTCTGCTGCTCGCTCGTCCCGTCGGCACGACCGCGCAACGCCGCGAGTACGGCCCGGGCGCCGTTCTCCACCGCTGCCCGTCGCGCTCCGAGTGGGTCGCGCGGCCATGGCGCCGAATGTGGTTCGGCGGCAAGCGGATTGTCCACTCCGTCGTCGGGCGCGTCGGCCCACCGGTCGACGACCGCCACCGGAGCCGACCCGGCGTGCGCTCGCTCGTCGACCAACTCTTTCAGCTCGATCAGGAAGGGCGACGGTCCGCGCGGTTTGGTGGCGCTCTCGTCCCAGTGATGCGCCGACACGAACAGTGCACGCTCGGTGCGCGTGAGCGCGACGTAGAACAGACGTCTGTCCTCGGCGAGCCGGCGTCGCGCGAGCGCCTCCTTGTGGCGGTCGACGGCGTCCTGCAGGTCCTTGCGGTTGTGCAGGTCCTCCAGCTCCAGGACGGGGACACCTTCGGACATTCGGCCGTCCTCCTGGGCGACGGACCTGTCACCGCGTAGCGACGGGGGAAGTTCGGCGAGCGCGCCGAGCCAGGTCGCCGACGCCGTCGTCGACGGGAACACTCCGGTTGCGACGTGCGGAACGGCCACCACCTCCCACTCGAGGCCCTTGGCCGAGTGCACCGTCAGCACCTGGACACGATGCGGCGCCACCTCGACCTCGCCGGGCGCCAACCCGTCCTCGACCGTCTCGGCAGCACCGAGGAAGGACAGGAACCCGGTGACTGTAGCCGTCGGATTGTCGGCGTAGTCGGCCACGACGCCGGCGAACTCGTCGAGGTGTTCGCGCCCGACCCCGCCGACCACGCCCGCCGCGGTACGCGCCTGCGCTTCGACACCGATGCCCATGGCTCGCTCGATGTCGGCCACCAGTTCGGTGAGCGGCTGGCCGATACGTTCGCGCAGCGAATGCACCTCGGCGGCCAGCGCTGTGATCCTGCGGTACCCGACCTCCGAATAATGCTCTGCCGGCCCGGGGTCCGCGATCGCGTCGGCGAGACCGGCTTCCTCGGATTGTTCACCGGGAAGCGAACTTTCGAGGGCGGCGTCGAGTGCGGCCCGATCGTCGACGCGTCCCGACGCGCCGAAACCACCTGCGATGGACAGTCGCTTCGCCCGCCGCGCCAATTGGCGTAGGTCGGCCGCACCGATCCGCCAGCGCGACCCGGTGAGGACACGCATCGCTGCGCTGCCCGCCATCGGATCGGCGACCAGTCGAAGCATCGCGGTGACGTCGGCGATCTCGGGTATGTGCAGTAGCCCACCGAGTCCGACGACCTCGACGGGGAGGCCACGGGACCGCAGCACCTCCGCGATCGGCTCGGCGTCGGCGTTGCGTCGAACGAGGACGGCCGCAGTGGGCGGAGGTCGGTCCTCGTCACGCGCACGTCGGTACTCGTCGGCGATCCGATCGGCGACCCATTCACGTTCGGTCAGCACGGTGTCGGTGACGGCGAGGCGGACGTCACCCGGTGTAGCGCCCGGACGCGCTCGCAGCGTCGGAACCGGAACTCCCGTGCGCCTCAGCGGTTCGGTGATGTGATTGGCCAGTTCGAGTGCCTCGGGCGGGTTACGCCAGCTCGTGAGCAGCTCGAGCCGCGGTGCCGGCGTTCCGTCGGCGAGTGGGAAGTCGGTCGCGAAACGCGGCAGATTGGCTGCCGACGCACCACGCCATCCGTAGATCGACTGCATGGGATCGCCGACGGCCGTCAGCGCGAGCGTCGGATCCGATCCGCCGCCGAACAGCGACGACAGCAGCACGCGTTGAGCGTGCCCGGTGTCCTGGTATTCGTCGAGCAGAACGAGTCGGAACCGTTCGCGTTCGGCGCGGCCGACCGGGGCGTGGTCGGCGGCCACACGCGCGGCGAGCGACATCTGGCTGCCGAAGTCCAGCGCGCCCTCGCGCCTGAGTGTCTGCGCGAGCCGCTCGACCAGAGGGAGCAACGCGATCCGATCATGTTGCGCGGCAAGGATGTCGAGCAGCGCCTTCGACGGGCCACCGCGCTGCTTGGGGCCCGCGGGCAGACCGTGCACGAGCTTGTCCAGGTCGGTGTGCGCCTCGCGAAGATCGTCGGGATCGACGAGGTGTTCGGCGAGCTGACCGGACAGAGCCAGTACGGCTTCGGTGATCGACGTCGGGTTGCGATCGGTGTCGAGGTCACCGTCCCACGTGCTGACGACACGATGGGCCAGCTGCCACAACTCGGTCTCGGACAGCAGTGTGGCCGACGGTTCGATCGGCAGCAGCAGGCCGTGTTCGGTCAGGAGTCGGCCCGCGTACGAGTGGTAGGTGCTGACCTCCGGCTCACCGGTCAGAATGCGCTCGCGTAGGTGCAGACTCGGGTCGAGGGCACGGACGACATCCGATCCGGCAAGGCGGTTCAGCCGCGCACGGATACGGGTGGTCAACTGCTGTGCGGCCTTTCGGGTGAACGTCAGGCCGAGCACGCTGTCGGGGTCGACGAATTCGTTGGCCACCATCCACACGACGCGTGCAGCCATCGTCTCGGTCTTGCCGGCGCCGGCTCCGGCTACGACGAGGGTCGGACCCGAGGGCGCGGAGATGACCGCGGCTTGTTCGGCGGTCGGGGGATGTTTCTGACCGAGTGCACGGGCCAACTCGATCGGATCGATGCGGGGTTCCGGTCGTTCCTGCCGCTTCTTCGGCGCGGATCGGGTGGTCAACTGTCGGTCACCTGCCTTCCGGTCTCGTGCGCGGGACAGCTCGACTTGACCGGGCAGTGCCTGCACCCGTCGTTGACGAAGGCCCTGAACGTAGGGCCCTTCGTCGCGGCGGCCGCGGCGTGCACGATGTCACGCCATTCCTCCAGCGTCTCGGGACTCGGCGGTTCCTGCATCCGCTGTGTCGCGCCGTCCTTGTTGTGCGGCTTGGCCACATAGACGAGGCGTGCGCCTCCCGGTTGTGCTGCGGGCTCCCCCTCGATAGCACCGGCCGCAGCCGCGACCTGGTAGGTCGCGAGCTGATTGTGGCTCCGCGCATCTTCTTTCGACAGAGCACTCTTGGCCGTCTTGACGTCGATGATCACCGGCCTGCCGTCGGCGTCGTGCTCGAGACGGTCGATACGGCCACGTAACGCCACCGCCGGTTCGTCGTCCGTCCGTGCAGGCAGCACTCCCTGCACCGTCACTTCGACGCCGGCTTCGGTCAGTTCTCCCCTGGTGCCGCGTAGCCATGCTTCGAACGTCTCGAGCATCGTTGCGGTTCGATCGAGCTCCCGCCGCGAGAACCACTGCGACCCGAGATCCACGGCATCCCATGCTGTTTCGAGGGCACGTCGGACCTGATCGGGGGGCATGTTGCCGGCGACTGCCTGCACGAGCGTGTGCACGAGCGTTCCCGTCACGGCATGGGTGTTGGCACCGTCGTTGCCTCCGTGACGATCGAGCATCCACCGCAGCGGGCACGTCGTCAGCTGCTCGACCGTCGACGGCGACAGCGGAACCGGTCCGTCGTCGACGGTCCACAGCGGTGCATCGGTGCTGACATCCGCAAGCCCGAACCACTCGTCGGGGTGAGCTCCCTTGACCCCCGCGTCGGCGAGGCGCGCCAGTTGCGCCGCGGCGCGATTCCATTTTGCGGAATCCTGTTCTGCGACGACGGGATCGCACACGACGCTTCGCAGTTCAGCGACCAACATGGGCAGCGCGAGCACCCGATCGTTCGACTCCTTGTCCTGTGCGTGCGTCGACCAGTCGTCGGCGTCCTGGGAGCCCTGCTCGCCGGCGTTGCCCGCCACGAGCTCGTCGACGAACCGGGACCGGACGAGATCCGCGTCGCCGGTGCTCGAATCGACCGCCGAGACGATCAGGATGGAACGAGCGCGGCTGCACGCCACCATGAACAGCTTGCGTTCCTCCGCGAGCAACGGTGCGGTACGAGACAGTCTGCCGTCGATCAACGAGGCGGCGTCGGCGATACCCGACGTGAGGTCGACGAGTGACTCGGTACCGAGGAGACTGCCTCGTGCCCGCAGCCCGGGCCACAGCCCCTCCTGCACTCCGGGGACCGCGACGAGTTCCCATTCTCGTCCCGCGGCCGAGTGCGCACTGAGGACGGTGACGGCGTCGGTTGCGGCCGCCGCCGAGATGCGGGTGCCCGGGATCTGCTGCTGGGTGATGTAGTCGACGAATCCGGCGAGCCGCGCCTGGGGCAACCGGTCGACGTAGGACGCAGCGGCGTCGAACAGTGCGACGACGGCGTCGAGATCCCGATCCGCCTGCGCACCCGCAGAGCCGCCCCACGCCGACACCGATGCCCACCGCCGTTCCAGACCGGTGCCCTGCCATGCCGCCCACAGCACGTCCTCGACGCCGCGCCCACGTCGAGCGACGGCAGCGGCCTTCCGCACCACCGACAGGACTCGACGCAGCGGCGCCGACTCGACGTCCGAGAGCTCGGACATCCACGACGAATCCGACTGTGGCGCATCGCCATCCGTGCGACGGGATCCGGCGTCGACGATGACCGCCCGCAGGAGTTCCGACGAGTCGCGTTCGCCGCCCGCGGCCAACTCGATCCGCCGGACGCCACGGCGCAGCCGACGCAGCGCAACAGGATCGGCGCCGCCGATCGGACCGGACAGCAACGCGAGCGCGTCCTCACCGTCGAACGAGTCGTCGACCATGGACCGCAGCACCAACAGCAGACCCACGGCACCGTGCTGCCGATGCAGCGGCAGTTCCGACGCCGGGGTCACGACGGGAACACCCGCCGCCTGCAGTGCTCGTCGCAGCGGTGCGACGACCCGAGGAACCGACCGCACGACGACGGCCATCTCCGACCACGGCATGCCGTCGACCAGATGGGCGCGCCGCATGACGTCGGCGATGGCAGTGGCCTCCTTGGCCGCCGACGCGTGCACCCGAACGAGTGCCTTGGCCTCGCCGAAACGCGGTGCGCCGACTGCCTCCGCACCTCGATGACGCGCGAGACCCGGAAGTCGGCCCGCGATGGAGTGAGCGATCTTCGCAACGACGGGATCGCTACGAAAATTGTGCGTCAGCACCACTCGGCGGGCATCCCCCGGCTCGGCCAGATCCGCGACGAACGACGGGTCGGCACCGCGGAACGTGAAGACCGATTGGTCGGGGTCGCCCGCGACGACGGTGGAGTCGGTGTTGCTGCCGATGGCCCGAATCAGGTGCGCCGCTTGTGGATCGAGATGCTGTGCGTCGTCGACGACGAGGTGCCTGATGCGGGCGCGCTCGGATTGCAACAGCTCCGGGTCGGTCGCGAAGGCCATCAGCGCGCTGCCGATGAGCTCCGCGGCGTCGAGCCCGGGCGCCGACGCCCCTGCTGCCTCCATTCCGACGGCACCGCGCAGCAACATGGCCTGCTCGTAGCGCGCCGCGAACTTGCCGACGGCCACCCATTCCTCGCGCCCGTGCTTTCGGCCGAGTTTGACGAGGTCCTCCGGCCCGATACCGCGTTCGGCCGAGCGCAGCATCAGATCGCGGACCGCCGTGGCGAAACCCGACATGCCGAGTGCAGGGCGCAGCCTCTCCGGCCAGTCGGCAGCGCCGTCGTCGATGTCTCCTCGCAGCATCTCGCGGACCACGGCGTCCTGCTCGGCGCCGGTGAGAAGCCGAGGAGGTGGGTTGCCGTAGATGGCCGCCTGCAGACGCAGGACGGCGAACGCGTACGAGTGGACGGTGCGCACCAACGGTTCACGCGTCGCTCGCACCGGAAGTTCGCCGGCGAACAGTCCCGCGGTGATCTGCTCGCGCATCCGGACCGAAGCCCGTTTCGACTGCGTCAGCACGAGCACCGATTCCGGGTCGCCGTCCGCGATGCGGGACACCGCGTAATCGGCCATCAACGAGGTCTTGCCGGTGCCGGGACCGCCGAGCACCTGCCACGGACGCCACGCCGCACCTCCGTCGGCTGCGGCTTCGGCGGCATCCGAGAAACTGGTCAACAACCGCTGGGCGTCGCCCGACCACGTGCGACGAGCCTGCGCGACGCGAGGCGCCCGCACGAGCGTCGCCCCGCCCTGCCTGTCACCGCCGCGTCCGTCCACGGAAAAGATTGGATCACGCCCCACCGACACATTCGCATCCCGTGACCGTCCCACCCGACGCCGTGCGATCGCATCGATGCGGCAGACTGAACCGGTGCCCCAGCTGAACCTTCACACGTACGGGCCGGTCGACGGGCCCGAGATCCTCGCCGTGCACGGCATGACCGGACACGGCGCCCGCTGGCGTGACCTCGCCGAGAATCATCTGCCGGAGGCCAGATTTCTCGCCCCGGACCTGATCGGCCACGGCCGATCGCCGTCGACTCCGCCGTGGGACATCGCCGCGCAGATCGATGCACTTCGAACGCTCGTCGAGAACCACGCGCGTGGACCGGTCCTGGTCGTCGGCCATTCGTACGGCGGCGCGCTGGCCGTGCATCTGGCGGCGACGCATCCCGAGCTCGTGCGGGGGCTCGTTCTTCTCGACCCGGCGATCGAGATCGACCCGAACGACCTGCTCGAGGTCGCCGAGCTCACCGCCAAGTATCCCGACTACACCGATGCCGACGAGGCGAAGTCGGAGAAGATCAACGGCGCGTGGGCGGACGTGCCCGTCGAACTTCTGGATCGCGAGATCGAGGAGCATCTCGAACGGACCGACAACGGCCGCGTCAAGTGGCGCATGTCGACGGCGGCGATCGTCGCGTCGTGGGGTGAGCTCGCGCGGCCGCTCGTCGTGCCCCCGGCGGGTACGAGGACCGTCGTCGTGCAGGCGATGCGTGTACAGCCACCGTACGTGACCGACCAGTTCAAGAAGGCGCTCGATGCACAGCTGGGTGACGACCTGACGATCGTCGAACTCGACTGCGATCACATGGTTCCTCAGGCCAAGCCCGCCGACGTCGCCGATCTGGTGCGTGAGCTGTTGTAGATGGCGCGCATCACGGACGAGCAGGTCGAGACCGTGCGATCGCTGGTCGCATCCATTCCCCCGGGCCACGTCGCAACGTACGGGGACATCTGCGCGGCCGCCGGGCTGTCCAGCCCGCGCATCGTGGGCTGGATCATGCGAACGGACTCTGCGGACCTTCCGTGGCATCGAGTGCTGTCGGCCAGCGGAAAGCCGGCCGCGCACCTGGCCACGCGGCAGCTCGAACAATTGCGCGCCGAGGGCGTCCTGGCTCGGGACGGTCGTGTGGACCTGAAAGCAATCCGCTTCCCGTTCACCGACTAACCTCGTCAGGTATGGATCTCGGACAGTTCGACCCGCGGTCGACCGCGAAGTACGCCCTGAAGAAGGCGAGTCCGTTCGTCGCCGCTGCCGGTCTGGTCGTCGACGAAGTGTCGGGTACACGCGTCGTCGGCCACATCGAACTGTCCGAGGAGCACTTCACCCCCTGGGGCGTCGTGCACGGCGGCGTCTACACGACGGCCGTCGAGAGCGCCGCCAGCATCGGTGCGAGCGAGGCCGTGAAGGAACGAGGCGAGTTCGCCGTCGGCGTGCACAACGGAACCGATTTCCTGCGTGCCAGCAAGGGCGGACGCGTCGACGTCGTCGCGGAACCGTTGCAGCAGGGCCGCGTTCAACAGTTGTGGCTGGTGACCGTCACTGCTTCGGACAGCGGCAAGACCATCGCGCGCGGTCAGGTTCGACTGCAGAACGTGCCGCTTCCGACGTGACCTCACACCCGGTCGGGTCGTCCCGGCAGGCGCAACTCCCGGATACCGGGTCGTTCCTGCAGGCTCCACTTTCCGATTTCGACGCCGTCGTACTCGCCGGCGGGTCGGCTCGGCGCATGGGAGGCATCGACAAACCCGGTCTTCGTGTCGGCGGGATGCCCCTCCTGCACAGGGCCGTCGACGCCGTCGGAGACGCACGACGGATCGTCGTCGTGGGTCCTCACCGCGACGATCTCGCCGACGACGTCCTCCAGACACGCGAGGAGCCTGCCCGCTCCGGACCCGTCGCGGCCATCGCCGCGGGGCTGCAAGCACTGTCGCGGTCCACGGCCGACATCGTCGTGGTCATCGCGGCCGACCTTCCGTTCGTCGACACCCGCGCCATCACCACTCTGGTTGCAGCCGTGGGTGATTCACCCGTCGTGTTCGCGATGGACGACGCCGGAAGAACACAGTATCTCTTCGGCGCGTGGGCACGTTCGACACTGACCCACAAAATATGCGCACTCGAAGACGTTGCAGGACAGCCTGTTCGCTCCCTCCTCCCGGACGATTACCGCACCGTCGCCGTCGACGGTACCGACGACTGCGATACACCGGAGGACGTGCGCCGAGCACGGGAACGCACTGCCCTTCACGCGGCGGGCATCGAGGCATCACGGGCGAGGATCCGAGAACGGTTGTCGCCCCTTGCGGTACGCCACGTACCTCCGGTGGAGGCCGAGGGAGGTGTCCTCGCCGACGCCCTCGTCGCTGCCGGTGCGCTCCCCCACGTCGACACGTCCGCGATGGACGGCTACGCGGTGGCAGGCGACGAGCCGTGGACGGTGCGAGGCCAGGTTGCCTTCGCGGGAACGTCGGATCTCGAAGACATGCACGACGGCGATGCCGTTCGCATCGCAACCGGCGCGCGGGTTCCCGACGGCGCCACCGCCGTCGTGCGGGACGAGCACGTCGTCGTCGGCGACGACGGGCTCCTGCGTCGACGTCCCGACGCACCGGTGCGGAACGACGCACGCCGACGTGGTGAGGACTGGCGACCGGGGACCGAACTGGTCTCTGCGGGAACGACCGTCTCGGCCGCCGTGGTGTCGGTCGCTCTCAGCGCCGAGGTGGGCAACCTGATGGTGCGCGGGCCGGTTCGTGCCCGAACCGTGTTCAGCGGGAACGAGATTCGCGCCGAGGGTCCACTCGATCCTGGTCAGACCCGTGACAGCATCGGCCCGGCCCTTCCGCGTTACCTTCGTTCGTGCTGCATCGACACGGCGGACTCGGTGCACCTTCACGACACACCTGCCGCGTTCGACGAACTACTCGCCGACGCGTCGGACGTGGACCTGCTGGTCGTCGTCGGCGCGACAGGCGGCGGCGCGGCGGATCAACTCAGGTCTGCGTTGAACCGGGCGTCGGCGGAGACCATCGTGAGCCGGGTTCCCATCCGCCCCGGCGGATCTCAGATCACGGCGGTCCTGCCGAACGGGGTCGTCGTGCTCGGGCTGCCCGGCAATCCACTGGCGGCCGTCAGCACCCTGATGATGACGGCACCCGCGATCGTCGACGCGTTGACCGGCAGGATACCCACCAAGCCGTGGCTCGGCTTCCTCACCAACGCTGCCGACGTCGCGTCCGACAGTGCGCGCATCGTTCCCGTCTCGCGCGATGGGGTGGGATGGCGCGCGGACACCGCCGTGCGCACCGCACACCTGCTTCACCTCGTGGGTCACGACGCGTTGGCGGTCGTCCCGCCGCATGTCAGCCCAGACGACCCCGTGGAGCTACTTCCGCTGTTTCGGTAAGAATCGAATCGTGGAGAACCGCTGCACCGGCACGGAATCGGTCGACGACGAGATCGACGATTCCTGCGTGGACGCCGAGCGGATCGGCGACGCCGTCGCTGCCCGCGTCGACGAGCCTGGAGTGGAACAGCCCGCGTGCCAGCAGGTACGACGCCACGAAGACTCTCCTGTGGCCCTCACGACGGAGCTCGGCGACTACGTCGGGCACCGCGGGCTGTGCGGTTGCGACGTACCCGATACGCACCGGCACCTGCGCAAGCTCGGCCAGCATCGCCGCCGCACGACGGTGGTCACGTAGTGCTCGCTGGTCGGACGATCCCGCCGCGGCGAACACGATGGCGTCGCCGTCGTTCCATCCCACTGCGCGCAGCCGCTCGAGCATGACCTGCGCGAACACCGGATCGGGACCGAGTGCACGCGTGACCGTCACCCGCAGGTGCTCGCTGTCGGCAACCTCGCGGGGAACGTCGGTGTGCACGTGATAGCCGGAGGCCAGGAACGCAGGTACCACGACAGCGGGAGCAGTGAGACCTCTCAGCACTTCGGACGGAGACGGGCCGAGCACGTCGACGAACGCGACGCGCGTCTCGCCGACCTCGCGGCCGACCGCGTCGGCCAGTTCGGCGACCATCTCGACGCCGCGGGGATTGCGGGTTCCGTGCGCGACCAGCACGAGCGTCGGGTTCTTCACGTTCATCTAGTACTTGCTCCCCTCGGGAACTCGAATCGGTGGCGCGGAGGGGATGTGCGACCGGTCGTCGACGGCGACGTCGGCGGGATCGATCGCGAGGCGATATCCCCTCTTGACCACGGTTTGAATGGTCTTCGGTGCGCCCAGTGACGACCGGAGCCGTGTCATCGCGGTCTCGACGGCGTGGGTGTCGTCGCCACCGCCGGGCAGCGACGCCAGCAGTTCGTCGCGGGACACGACCTGCCCCGGCCTACGGGCCAGTGTCTTCACCAGGGCCATCCCGGCGGGTGAGATCGAACGCACGACGCCGTCGACGACGACGCATCGACCCCGGATGCTGATCGAATGACCGCCCGCCTGCATCGGCCGCGCACGCCGCGGGAGTTCCTCGGCGATATGTCTGGCCAGTGCACCCAGGCGAGCGCGCGCCGGCTGCGTCGTCGCCACCTTCAGATGTTCGAGCGGCGCCGCCGTCACCGGACCCACGCACACGGGCAGAACCCGGGTGCGCAGCGAGTGCAGCAGTGGTTCGAGCACACCGCTGACGTCCGCGCGCATCAGCAGCGACGCCACGGCAGGTGCACTCGTGAAGCTGACGGCGTCGAGATCGCCGACGAGCACCGCCTCGATCATCCGGTCCATCGGCGTGCCGTCGTCGGGGGCGGTCCACCGATACACCGGTACGGGCACGACGTCCGCGCCTGCGTCGCGCAGCGCCTCGCAGAAGTCCGGCACCGGTTCCCATTCGGTTGTCGCACCGTGCAATTGAACGGCGACACGTTTACCCGCGACTCCTTCGTCGAGAAGGTGTTCGAGCACCTCCGCCGACGACTCCGATGCGGGCGACCATTCCTCGCGGAGGTCGGCCGCACGGATGGCACCCTTGGCCTTCGGTCCGCGAGCCAACAGTCTCGACGACGCGAGTGCCCGCCCCAGGCTTTCTGCCCTTCCCCACCCGTCGGCGGCCTCGACCCATCCACGGAATCCGATTCCGGTCGTGGCGACGGTGATGTCCGGTGGCTCGGCGATGATGCTGTCGGTGACGCGTTCGAGTTCTGCGTCGTCGGCGAGCGGGATGATGCGGATCGCCGGAGCGTGCATCACCGATGCGCCTCGGCGCTCCAGCAACGTCGCGAACTCCTCGGCACGACGCGACGCGGTGACCCCGACGGCAAACCCTGCCAGAGGCGTAGCAGCCTCGGCGGCTTGGCTCATGTCGTCGCGCCCCGCACGAAGATCACACCGTCGACCACCTTTGTCTCGAACGAGCCGAGGCCGACCGACTCGTCGTCGAGGCAACGGCCGTCGACGAGCGAGAACACCTGCTTGAGCAGCGGCGACGCCACGGTCGGCTCCCCGGCGCGGTCACCGACCAGGCCACGGGACATGACCGCGGCGCGGCCGAACGGATCGATGTTCCCGACGGCGTACACGTCACCTCCGGGGAGAACGAACAGTGCAGCCTGCACGCCTCCTCGCAGCAGCACCGCAACGCCTCGGCCGGGAACCAGGGTGTCGATCGCGGCCGCTGCCGTCCATTCGCGAGCGGCGTGTGTGCCGGCCGAGACGGCCCGGTCCGTGCTGGTTCGAGTATCGATGACAGTCATTCGAGTACCTCCTGGTGCTATTGCACGTTGCCGATGTTTCTTCGTCGTTAAGCAGCCATTACTGCGGTGTGCACATGCGTCACGCGCCGACTCGGGGCATTCCCATCAACACGGGAACCTTGCGCTGACCACTGTCGTCGAACGAAATGGTCTGGTCCGCCTCGTCGGGTGCGTTGACGAACGAGACGAACCGGCTCAGCTTCTCCTCGTCCTCGAGGACGCCCGCCCACTCGTCCTTGTATCCCGCGACGTGGCGTTCCATGTCGGCCTCCAACTCGGCGCCGATTCCGAGGCTGTCCTCGACGACGACCGCCTTCAGATGGTCGAGCCCACCGTCGAGGGATTCGAGCCACGGGGCGGTGCGCTGCAGTCGGTCCGCGGTGCGCACGTAGAACATGAGGTACCGATCGATGTAGCTGACGAGCGTCGCGTCGTCGAGGTTCGACGCCAACAGCTGCGCGTGCTTGGGCGACTGTCCACCGTTGCCACCGACGTACAGGTTCCAGCCGCCCTCGGTCGCGATGACGCCGACGTCCTTGCCCCGCGCCTCGGCACATTCGCGTGCGCAGCCGGACACACCGAACTTGATCTTGTGCGGGGAACGCAGTCCGCGGTAACGATTTTCCAGGTCGACGGCCATGCCGACCGAGTCCTGCACGCCGTAGCGGCACCAGCTCGACCCGACGCAACTTTTCACCGTCCGCAGCGACTTGCCGTACGCCTGGCCGGATTCCATCCCCGCGTCGACGAGTCGTTTCCAGATCGCCGGAAGCTGTTCGACGCGTGCGCCGAACAGGTCGATCCGCTGACCACCGGTGACCTTCGTGTACAGACCGAAATCGCGGGCGACCTCGCCGATGACGATGAGCTGTTCGGGCGTGCACTCGCCACCGGGCATGCGCGGCACCACCGAGTAGGTCCCGTTCTTCTGAATGTTGGCGAGGAAGTGGTCGTTGGTGTCCTGCAGCGACGCCTGCTCCCCGTCGAGAATGTGGTCCGACGACGTCGACGCGAGAATCGATGCGACGACGGGCTTGCAGATGTCGCAGCCGGTTCCCGTGCCGTACTTCGCGACGAGGGAGGAGAAGGTTCGCGTGTTCGTGGCACGGACGATCTCGAACAGCTCGGCGCGCGACTGAGAGAAGTGCTCGCACAACGACTTCGACAACACGACGCCCGACGCCGCGAGCAGCTGCTTGATCGACGGGAGGCAGCCGCCGCACGTCGTGCCTGCCGTCGTGCAACTCTTGACCGAGGCGAGGTCGCAGGCGCCGCCCTCGATAGCACCACAGATCGCACCCTTCGTCACCCCGTTGCACGAGCAGATCTCGGCGTCGTCGGGCAGTGCACCGATGCCAACGGACTCGGCCGCGGGCGAGATCAGCGACCCGGGATCGCCCGGGAGTTCGCGTCCGACAAGCGGTCTCAGAAGTGAATATGCCGTCGCATCGCCGACGAGGATGCCGCCGAGCAGCGTCTTGGCGTCGTCGGACACGACGAGTTTCGCGTACGTACCCTTCGGTGCGTCGCTGAACACGACTTCGAGCGCACCGGGCGTCGCGGCCATCGCGTCACCGAAGCTGGCGACGTCGACGCCCATGAGCTTGAGCTTGGTGGACATGTCGGCACCCGGGAATTCGGCTGCGCCCCCGAGCAACCGGTCGGCGACGACCTCGGCCGTCGAGTATCCGGGTGCGACGAGACCGTAGCATCGACCCTCGACGGCAGCGCACTCACCGATCGCGTAGACGTCGGGATCCGCTGTGCGACAACCAGTGTCGACCATGATGCCGCCACGCGCGCCGACCTCGAGACCACAATCGCGTGCCAGCTGATCCTGAGGCCGCACACCTGCCGAGAACACCACGAGGGCGGCGTCGATGACCGTGCCGTCGGACAACTCCACCGACAGTCCGGCGCTGTCGTTCTCGGCTATGGACGACGTACCGACTCCCGTGTGAACGTACAGTCCGAGATCGGTGACGAGACGCGCAAGCAGTGCGCCGCCACCCTCGTCGACCTGCAACGGCATGAGCCGTGGTGCGAACTCGACGACGTGCGGCGTCATGCCCATCTTCTTCAGTGCATTCGCGGCCTCGAGCCCCAGGAGGCCACCGCCCACGACGATGCCGACGGCTCCCGGCCCGGCAGCGTCGGCGCGAGCGCGAATGCGGTCGAGGTCGTCGAGCGTGCGGTAGACGAAGCACCCGTCCAGGTCGTGGCCGGAGATCGGCGGTACGAACGGGTAGGACCCCGTCGCAAAGACCAGGGCGTCGTAGTCGACGGTGTCGCCGAGCGACGTCGTCACGGTCTTCGCCGCGCGGTCGATACTGTCGGCGCGCACTCCGAGCCGCATCTCGACGGCCGTGTCACCGAGATAGTCGTTGCCCGCGAGTGCGAGCTCCTTGTGATCCCAGCTACCGACGTAGGACGACAGACCGACACGGTCGTAGGCCGGCAACGCCTCCTCGCACAGAACGGTGATCTTCCAGTCGGCGGCCTCGTCACGCGCACGCAGCGCTTCGACGAACCGGTGACCGACCATTCCGTGTCCAACAACCACCGCGTTCTTCACGAGAGGTCCTTTCGATGTGTCGAGTTCGAGAGTCATACCGCTGCAGCCGAATTCGCGGGGCGCTTGCGCAGGTAGACCGCCCAGGTGACGCCGCAGCAGAGGACGTAGAAGGCCAGGAAGACCCAGAAGGCGGTCGTCGCCGATTTCGCCTCACCCGAGTACGACGCGCGGAGAACGAGATTGATACCGACACCGCCCAGAGCGCCGATGGCACCGGCGATTCCGATGAGCGCACCGGACATCCTGCGGGACCAGTGCTGCTGCTCCTCGATCGTCGTTCCCTGCAGTTCGACCGACTTGGCGGCGAAGATGGCAGGGATCATCTTGTAGACCGAGCCGTTTCCGAGGCCGGACAGCAGGAACAGCAGGATGAATCCGACGACGAACAACGCCATCATCGTTCCGCTCGCGGCGCCCGCGGTGTTGTCGTCCCACGTACTCGCGGCGACGAGGATGCCGGTCGAGAAGACCATGGCGACGAACGTGTACAGCGTGATCTTCCCGCCGCCGATCTTGTCGGCGAGTTTGCCACCGAACGGACGCGAGATCGATCCGAGAAGCGGCCCGAGAAACGCGATCTGGGCTGCGTGCAGCGACGCCTGTGCCTGCTGCGCGGCCGTCGCGGGTGCGCCGTCGGTCAGCCCAGCCAGGAAGTTGATCTGCAGAACCTGACCGAACGCGAAGCTGAAGCCGATGAACGATCCGAACGTGCCGATGTAGAGGAACGCGATCCACCACGAGTCGGAGAAGCGCAGCACGTCGATCATGGAGCGCCCGTTGGTCTTCTGGTTCTCCAGGTTGTCCATGAACAGAGCCGCGCCGACCGCGGCGATCGCGATGAACACGAGATACACGGCACAGACGATCTCGGGCGCGGTGTTGCCGACGGTTGCGATGACGAGCAGACCGATCAACTGGATGACGGGCACGCCGATGTTGCCACCGCCCGCGTTGAGGCCGAGCGCCCATCCCTTCTCACGCTGCGGGTAGAACGCGTTGATGTTGGTCATCGAGGACGCGAAGTTGCCGCCACCGAGTCCCGCGAACGCGGCGACGATCATGTACGTGGTGTACGACGCCGGATTCAGCATGAAGTACATCGTCAGCACCGTCGGGACGAGGAGCACGAGAGCGCTGAAGATCGTCCAGTTACGTCCGCCGAACTTGGCCGTCGCGAACGTGTAGGGAATGCGCAGAATGCCGCCGACGAGCGTCGGGACTGCGACCAGGAAGAACTTGCCCGCCGCGTCGATGCCGTACACCGACACCGGCATGAACAGCACCATGACCGACCAGATGGACCAGATCGAGAAGCCGACGTGCTCGGCGACGACCGACCAGATCAAATTCCGCTTCGCGATGTCCTTGCCGCCGGCCTCCCACGCCTCGATGTCCTCGGAGTTCCAGTAGCTGATGCGATGATTCTTCGACACCGGAACCGTGCCCGGTTTCGGCACTGCAGACGAAACAGCGTCGGCGGGGACAGTACCGGTTGGCAATGCCTCGGGGGTGCTTGTCACGTAGGCCTCCTGATCGGGTGTGTGCACCGAATCTAGGAAAGCCATGTTGCGCGGGCGCTGCCCGCGATGACCTCGCGATTAACTTGGTCTCACGTTCGACGGAAGCCGAACGTGAGATAGACCGCGACTTTCCGTCACCAGGTGTCCTCGAGCATCCGAGGCCTGCAGCAGAAGTAACCGGCGACGAGCAGCACGGCGACACAGACGGTCAGCACGAGGACGGGCACGCCCCATCCCCCGGACAGAGAATGCAGCAGACCGAACGACAGCGGGCCCATCGACGAGACGACGTAACCGAGGCCCTGTGTGAAGCCGGACAGTCCCGACGAGCCTGCCGGGGTGCGGGTGCGCAGGTTCATCAGCGTCAACGACATCGGGAACGTCAAGGTGCCGAGACCGAGCAGACAGACCCAGACGACGGTGCCCGACGCCGGCGACCAGTGCAGACCGGCGAATCCGACGAGGTAGAACACGGCAGCCACGACGACGAGTCCGTACGGGTTGCGCAGACGCGCGCACAGCGACGGCGCACCGAGCGACGTGACGAGACCCATGGCACCGAACGCGGCGACGGATGCGCCTGCCGCAGCCTCGCCGATACCGGCGTCGGTCAACAGCGTCGGGAGCCAGGTGAGCATTGCGTAGGTGATGAACGAGGTCATCGCGAACATGCCGACCATTCCCCAGGCGAGCGACGAACGCCAGATGCGTCCCGTCGACTCCTCGTGGACCGCAGCCGACCCTTCTTCCCCCGACACGTCCGCCACGTCCCTGCCCCGACGCGCGAGAACGACTCCCAGCCACGGCACGGCCGCCGCGAGCCCGACGACGGCCCAGACTCCGATCGAGATGCGCCAGCCGTGTGCATTCGCGACCGGAACGGCGAGCAACGGAGGAGCCAGCGTGCTGATCTGCATCGCGCAGATGTACATCGTGCTGACGACGGCGAGCCGGTCGGAGAAGTATCGCTTGACGAGCGGCGGGATGACGACGTTTCCGATTCCCATGCCCGCCAACGCGAGAGCGGACAGAACCAGCAACGACACGGTACCGGGCGCGAACGCGCGCACGGCCATGCCCACCGTCGTCATCGTCATCGCGATCAGTGCAGCGCGCTCGAGTCCGGTGCGCTTCGCGATCACGGGAGTGAGCAGACCGAACACGGCGAACATCGCCGGCGGCAACATTCCCACGAGACCGATGACTCCGGACCCGAAGTGCAGATCGTCACCGATACGACCGAACAAAGGGCTGATACTCGTGACGGCCGCGCGCAGCGTCAGCGCCGAGACGATGATCGCCGCGAACACCAGAATTCGGCCACGAAGGAGTCGGGTCGATTCGGAGTGTTCGGAGGTCTCGGTGACGACGGCGCTGGTACCCACGCGTTGAATCATAGGATGACCGGATCATCGGCCGCAAAGCGTTAAACTAGCGGCCGATCGCGCAGAACCCGGGGCGCGAAGACCGACGGGGAGTCCAACGTGCAGCAGGTACAGCGTTCCAGCCTGATCTCTCAGGTGACGGCGCAGCTCCGTGACGAGATCGTCTCGAAGCGATGGCCTGTCGGGTCACGGATACCGACCGAGCCCGAGCTGTGCGAGATGACCGGAACGGGGCGCAACACTGTCCGCGAAGCCGTTCAGGCGCTCGTGCACGCAGGGATGGTCGAGCGTAGGCAGGGATCAGGGACGTTCGTCCTGGCCACCTCGGACCTCGGCGGGACTCTCGGAAAGTACTTCGCCGACGCTCTCGACCGCGACGTCACCGAGCTCCGACGCGCTCTCGAGGTCACCGCGGCGATGCTCGCCGCCGAACGCCGCGACGACGAGGACATCCGCGCGTTGACAGAAGCGCTCGCGAACCGGAACGAATCGATGAGCGGCGGCGTCACCGTCGACGCGATCGCCGTCGACGCGCTGTTTCACCGTGCCATCGTCGCGGCCAGCCACAACGCCGTCTATCTGGAGTTCTACGACTCTCTGCTTCCGGTCATCCAGCAGGCCATGCTGCATCACCTCGTCGCACACGACCTGAACTACGACGCCGAACACATCGCCTTGGTCGACGCAATCGTCGACGGCGACGCCGATCGGGCGGGTCAGGCCGCCCAGGTGCTGTTCGACGAGCTCGTCCGCGAGGCCTGAACTCCCGTCGGCGAACCTAGAGCAACAGCCGAACGAGATCGGCGGTGCGCGCCAGACCGGGAAATGCCTCGGGCGTCGACCGCGCGTGCAGTGCGTGCACCGCGAAGCGGAAGATCAACGCACGCAGCAGCATCTGCGGCCACTCGGGCAAGTCCTCCCAGCGACCGACCAGAGCATCGTCCGCACCGCCCCACGAGATCGCGTCGACGACGGACACCGCCGCCGCCCACGCCGCCGGTCGCCAGTACGGAGTGATGTCGGTGATGCCGGGGGCGTCGCTGCCCTCGAACAGAACGGTGCCGAACAGGTCGCCGTGGACCAGCTGATCCGGCGATTCGACGGGTTTGCGCAGGCTCGCGAGCTGCTTGATCAGCTCCAGACTTTGTTTGCCGTCATCGGAGGTCACTTCGGGCGCACCAGCGCCGCGCGCGGCACGCAGTGGAACCGCCTCCCACGCGGCACGGTCGGCGACCGCGAAGACGTCGACGTCGGCCCACGGCGCGACCGGGAGCTGCGACAGGAACCGCGGCCTGTCCAGCTGAGCCGTCGCGGCGTGCAAGCGAACCGACATCGAGACGACCTCGTCGTGCCGCGGCTCGGGTGAACCCTCGATGAACGTGTCCGCGCGCCAACTGCTGACGACGTAACGCCCGTCGGTGGATCGCACCGGCCGAGCGAGTCGAACCCCGTCGACCACCAAGTTCTCGCGCACCTTGGCCGACCACGCCGCACGGGCGTGGTCGGCAACGGGCGACAGCACGACGTCGCCGAGCCTCCAACCACCGTCCCAATCGGCCCCGAGCGGGATGGGAGGCACGTCGCGCAGCCCGAACGTGGAGATCACGTGCTGAGGGGGTTCCACAGAGCTCACGTCTGTCACGCTACCGTCGACCGCCCGCACCCCGGCGCAGGCGCGCGACGCACGAACCTCACGAGTAATCGACCCCACTCAGTACTGCGGCAGGCTCGGATCCACCTGTGCTGCCCACGCGACAATTCCACCCTGGAGGTGGACGGCGTCGCCGAAACCCGCCTCGTGCAGCACCGCGAGTGCCTCGGCCGAACGGATACCGGTCTTGCAGTGCAGCACGATCCGACGGTTCTGCGGCAGCTCGGCCAGTGCCTCACCCGACAGAATCCGGCCCTTGGGCACGAGTGTTGCGCCGTCGATATGCGCAATGTCCCATTCGACCGGCTCGCGTACGTCGATGAGCGCGACGTCGTCGGAGCCCTTCATCAGCGCGGCCAATTCCGCCGGGGTGATCGTCGACCCGTCCGCGGCAGCCGCGGCCTCGTCGGACACGACCCCGCAGAACGCGTCGTAATCGACCAGTTCGGTGATCGGTGTTCGGTCCGGATCGCGTTGCACCCGCAACGTCCGGTAGTTCATCGACAGGGCGTCGTAGATCATCAACCGACCGAGCAGCGTCTCGCCGATGCCGGTGACGAGTTTGATGGCTTCGGTCACCATGACCGAGCCGACCGACGCGCACAGCACGCCGAGAACACCGCCCTCGGCGCAGGACGGCACCATGCCGGGCGGCGGCGCCTCGGGATACAGATCCCGGTAGTTCAGGCCGACGCCACCGGGTGCGTCCTCCCAGAACACCGACACCTGACCTTCGAACCGGTAGATCGAGCCCCACACGTACGGCTTGTGCGCGAGTACGGCCGCGTCGTTGACGAGGTACCGGGTCGCGAAGTTGTCCGTGCCGTCCAGAATCAGGTCGTACTGTTCGAACAACGCCACGGCGTTGGTTCGATCGAGTCGGAACTCGTGCAGCCGGACGTCGACGCCGTCGTTGATCTCGCGTATCGACTCGGCCGCGCTCTGCGCCTTCGATCGGCCCACGTCGGACCGACCGTGGATGACCTGACGCTGAAGGTTGGACATCTCGACGACGTCGTCGTCGACGATGCCCAGCGTGCCGACGCCTGCCGCAGCCAGATAGAGCAGTGCGGGCGAGCCGAGGCCACCCGCACCGATGACCAGCACACGGGCGTTACGGAGTCGACGCTGACCGAGAGTGCCGACGTCGGGAATGATGAGGTGCCTGCTGTAGCGCGCGACGTCCTCGTGGGACAGCGGCGCCGACGGTTCCACCAGCGGGGGCAGCTGGACCATGTCGTTCGTTCTCTCTTTCAGCGCGAGCGTCGACCAGGTCAGCTACGCGGGTAGGGCCACGGATTGAACCGGCAGGTCTTGCCGTCCATCGGCACGACGCCTTCCGGATCGAGCCGGGCGATGTCGTCGTTGGCGGTTCCGAAGGTCTGCTGCATCATCACCGGCGCCAACCCTCCCTCGGTCTCGCACGGCTGGTGCTGCTGATAGCCGATGGCGTGGCCGACCTCGTGATTGATCTGATACTGACGATACGAGCCGATGTCGCCCTGGAACGCGATGGCACCGCGCACCCAACGCGGCTCGTTCAGCACGACACGTCCGATCCCGGGGTTGTAGCAGGAGACCTCGAGCTGGATGTCGTACCCACACGCCTGCCGGATGCTCATCTGCGATGTCAGCGAGATGCGGAAGTCCGGTTCACCCGAATCCACACGACGGAAGGCGAATCTCGGATCGTTGGTCCAGCTCTTCGGGTTGGCGAGCGTCTGATCGACGAGACGGCCGAACGACTCGTCGCCTCCGAAACCGACGGTGTCGACCCCGTCCTCCACCTCGACCGTGTAGGTGAACACGCGCTCGGTACCTTGACCGACCTGCGGCGTCGTTCCCGCAACGGTGTGCCACGTGCCCGCGCCCTGCACGGCGAACGGGCCGCCGTCGGGCAGATCGCCCGACGGAATCGAGTCCGCGAAGTTGCCGTCCGCGGCCGGCGGAACACCGATGACGTCGGTCGAACCGGTCGTGTCGGTGCTCAGCGCGCCGAACCCGGGATCGGCGGACTGATTCGTACCACCCGCCGTGGTCGTCGCCGGATCACCGGTACGAACGGCATCGAACACGACCAAGGCCGTCACGACCAGAAGAATCGGAATGGCGTACGCACGCCAGCCGTACACCGACGCGAACTTGCCGAGCTTGCTCTGCTTCTTCGCCTGACGTTCCGGGCGCGGCGACCGTGTGCGGGGCTTGCGCGGCTCGGTACGCGTCGTGGGATCCCATTGCGCACGCAACGGCTGATGGGAACCACGCGAACCGACGTCGCGCGGAAAATCGTCCGGGCCACCGTCGTCGAACTCACGGCGCATGTCGCGTTCGGCGCGGCGCGCTCGGCCACCGACAGTCGAGTACTGCCGGTCTCGTTCGGTGTCACGGGAGTCGTCGGCGCTCGATCTGTTCCTTCCGCTGCGCCGCGGCCCACCTCGGTCAGTCACCACGCCAGAATCTCACAGTCGTCGACATCCTCTGTTCGCCGCGCCGAAATCAGTGACACGGAACAACCGACCGGTCTCCAAACCGACCGGCAGGTCGCGGCGTCGACAATCGAAGATCCGGACGTCGGCGGACGACCCGCGGGCGGTCGTATCGGACGTACCGTTGCCGGGAGGTATCGTTGCCACGATCTGCACTACCCGAATTCGAGACGACACCATCTCGGCCCAGGGTCCCCCACAACGGGTGCAGAGACGAATGCGGATGGGATCGAGCACTATGACTGAAATCGCGGATCGGACGTCCACGGACCGTCCGGCCCCCACGGCCGGCCGTCGCAGCGCGCGGCTGCCCCGCGATGCGCGACGCGCACAACTCCTGGCGGCAGCGAGCGAGGTATTCGTGACCCGCGGCTATCACGCGTCGGGAATGGACGAGATCGCCGAGTGCGCGGGCGTCAGCAAGCCCGTCCTCTACCAGCATTTCCCCGGCAAACTCGAGCTCTACCTCGCAGTCCTGCAGAGCTACGTCGACACGCTGATCTCCGGGGTCCGTCAGGCGCTGCGCTCGACGACGGACAACCGCAAGCGTGTCCGGGCGGCCGTACTCGCCTATTACGACTTCGTGGACACAGACTCCCAGGGCTTCCGTCTGGTCTTCGAGTCGGACCTCATGGGCGAACCTCAGGTCAGCGCACGCGTCGAACAGGCAACCGAGGCGTGCGTGGACGCGGTCTTCGACCTCGTCGCCCACGACTCCGGCCTCGATCCGTACCGAGCACGCGTACTGGCGGTCGGCCTCGTCGGCGCAAGCCAGTTCACGGCGCGCTACTGGCTCGAAGCGGACCGGCCCATCTCGAAGGAAGACGCAGTGGACACCACGGTCTCGCTGGCGTGGGGTGGTCTGTCGCACGTGCCGTTGCAGTCTCCGTAGTTCGACTCCGCCCGAGTACCCGCAGACGACCGAGGCCCCGTATCGATTCGATACGGGGCCTCGCGTTCGTCCACGACGTCTAGGTGGCGAATCCGACCTTGCGAGCGTCGGCGGGGCCGATCTCGACGTAGGCGACCTTCGAGATGTGGATCAAAAACTTGCGGCCCTTCTCGTCGACGAGCGACAGCACGCCGTCCTTGCCCTCGAGCGCCGTGGCGACGAGCGCTTCGACCTCGTCGGGCGACTGAGCGCTGTTCACCACGAGCTCGCGAGAGCTTTCCGACACACCGATCTTGACCTCCACGGCCAACCTCCGAACTCCTAGAGAAACTTCAGCTGCTTCGCCCAGGCTAGTGCAGCCGGACCGACCCACGCGCGCGACGGGCACGTGCTGTCAGCGAACACGCGCACGGCCGCACGACGAGAGAACTCAGACGAGGCCGAGGACCTTCATGCGTTCGGCGTGCTGCTCCTGCATGCGGTCGAACAGCGCAGCCACGCCGTTCAGATCTCCCGACGCCGTGATGACGAGATCGGTCAGTTCCTCGCGCTGGGCCAGCACGTACTGCGCCTGGGTGATCGCTTCACCCAGCAACCGCCTGCCCCACAGCATCAGTCGCGCCTTGTCCTGCGAGCTGGCTTTCACTCGCGTCGAGACCTCGTGGACGACGAACTCCGAGTGTCCCGTTTCTGCGAGCACCTCACGGACCGTCGTCGCCACTGCCGGGTCGAGGGTATGCGCGATCTCGCGGTAGAAGTCGGCGGCCAACCCGTCGCCGACGTGCGCCTTGACCAGCGTTTCCATCCAGGTCGACGGGTTCGTCGAGGCGTGATATTCGTCGAGCGCGCGAACGTACGGGTCCATGGCGGTGTAGACGTCGATGCCGCGATCGGACAGCGCCTGCACGAGGGTCTCGAAGTGGTTCATCTCGGCGGCGGCCATGCTCGCGAGTGCGACGCGTCCCTGCATCGTGGGTGCCATGCGTGCGTCCTCTGCCAGACGGTAGAACGCCGAGATCTCGCCGTACGCCAGCACAGCCAGCAGCTCGGCGACACCGGGATGGTCGTACGCGATCCGAGGTTCGTCGGTATCGCTCCCGACCGTTGTCGACGGGTCGGTGGTCACGGCGTCTGGCGAGTGGGCTCCCATGACGGCAATCTTAAGGCTCGGACGCGCCCGTCACATGTGTCGTTCGGGCATGCGAAAGCTCACACCGTCCTGCCGCGTCGACGCGGTGGTCGGACGCCTCGATACCCGCTTCGCGGGCTCGGCAAGTTACCATGGTCATCGGATCGACGCGCGGACCGAAGACACGGACCGATTTTCACCGCGAAGATTCACGACAATGTGTGCGCACCCGCCCCGGGTCGCTCCGACTGCTTCGCCGATCGTGTGTCTATTTCCGACACGGCTGAGGCTCGCTGCGACATCACATCGGGACGAGGGCATCGACTTCGGCCGGCAATAGGCCTGTGCCCTTCTTCGTGCGTACGTGTGACCACGAGGAAGGCCAGAACCCTGAGCAAGATCATCGTCGACCAAGAAACCGAGACCGGCGACACCACGTTGTCCGCACAACTCGACGACACACACGTTCCGCCCACGTTCGCCGAACTGGGAGTTCGCGACGACATCGTCCGCTCCTTGAAAGAGATCGGCATCGAGCGCACCTTCGCGATCCAGGAGTTGACGCTCCCGCTCGCGCTCGCAGGCGACGACCTCATCGGCCAGGCACGCACCGGCATGGGCAAGACGTTCGGATTCGGCGTGCCGTTGCTGCACCGCGTCGCGACCACCGACTCCGGTACGACGCCGCTGGACGGCACTCCCCGAGCTCTGGTCATCGTGCCGACGCGCGAGCTGTGCATCCAGGTCAGCGCCGACCTCGCCAACGCGTCGAAGCACCTGAAGTCGTCGAACGGGCCGGTGAAGATCCTGTCGATCTACGGCGGCAAGCCGTACGAGACGCAGATCAGCGCGCTGCAGAAGGGCGTCGACGTCGTCGTCGGCACGCCGGGACGACTCCTCGACCTCGCGAAGCAGGGCCACCTGATTCTCGGCAAGATCGGAGTCCTCGTACTCGACGAGGCCGACGAGATGCTGGACCTCGGTTTCCTACCCGACATCGAACGCATTCTCGGCATGGTCCCCGACGGACCGTCGGCGGGGTCGACCCACGCGGGCCGTCAGACGATGCTGTTCTCCGCCACGATGCCCGGCCCGATCATCACCCTGGCACGCACGTTCCTGACGCAGCCGACGCACATCCGCGCCGAAGAGGCCGAGTCGTCCGCCGTGCACGACCGCACCACCCAGCACATCTACCGCGCCCACGCTCTCGACAAGGTCGAGATGGTGTCCAAGGTCCTGCAGGCGAACGGCCGCGGCGCGACGATGATCTTCGTCCGCACCAAGCGCACCGCGCAGAAGGTCGCCGACGAGTTGCTCGAGCGTGGCTTCGCCGTCGGCGCCGTCCACGGAGACCTCGGCCAGATCCAGCGCGAGAAGGCACTGAAGAAGTTCCGGAGCGGCAGCATCGACGTGCTCGTCGCCACCGACGTCGCCGCGCGCGGCATCGACATCGACGACGTCACCCACGTCATCAACTACCAGTGCCCCGAGGACGAGAAGACCTACGTCCACCGCATCGGTCGCACCGGCCGCGCCGGACGCACCGGCATCGCGGTGACCCTCGTCGACTGGGACGACATCCCCCGCTGGCAGGCCATCGACAAGGCGCTCGACCTCGGTACGCCCGACCCGATCGAGACGTACTCGAGCTCGCCTCACCTCTTCGACGACCTCGACATCCCCACGGACGTCACCGGTTCGATCAAGAAGACGCCGGAACCGAAGGTCGAGGCGTCCGACGCAGGCACCGCCGAGAACGACGACGCATCCGACGCCGACGCAGCCGCATCGAAGCCGCGTCGTACCCGCAACCGGACACGCACGAGGGCAGGCAAGCCGACTGCTCGCCGCGCGGACGCAGGCGAGACCGCCGACAACGGCTCGGAGAGCGCTCCCGCCGACGCCGGCACCGAGGCTGCCCCGCGACGACGCCGTCGTCGTCGCCGCTCCCCCGCGTCGGCCGCACCCGCGCAGACCGCGTCGGAGTAGTCTCTCTCTTCGTGCTGGCACCGGAACGTCGACGGCGATCGGATCTCGTCGCGGCGGCGGTGATCGTCGTCGTCGTGGTACTCGGACTCGCCGTCGTCTGGCTCAGGAGCGACGCACACGGAACGACGGACACCGTCGCGACGACGCCGCTCCCCCAGACCGACACCGCGACAGCGGTGCCGACGGCGTTGACCGAGCTCTGGCGCGCCCAGAGTCCCGTCACCCGATCACCGATCGTCACCGGCGCCGCCGTCGTCACCGGGGACGGTGGCACCGTGGAGGGACACGACCCCACCACGGGTGACGTCGCGTGGTCCTACCAGCGTGACCGAGCGTTGTGCGACGTGACCGACGCCTGGAACACGGCGGTCGCGATCTACTCCGACGATCGCGGTTGCTCACAGGTCACCGAGCTCGACGGTGCGACCGGCATGCGGAAGGCACAGCGCACCTCCGATGCCGACGCCGCAGTTCGGACCACCGACGACGGCACGTATCTGACCTCGCGAGGTGACACCCGTATGGAACTGTGGCGGTCGGATCTCGTGCGCACACTCGAGTACGGCCGCGTCGATGCTCCGGTCAATCCGAACTCCCAACCGCGGACCGGTTGCACACTGCTGTCGTCGGCGTCGAACTCCTCGCGCGTCGCAGTGCTCGAACGGTGCCCCGGCGAGGACGCCGCACGTCTGACGATGCTGAACCCGGCACCGAAGGACGCGCAGCAGCCGGAGGTATACGGCTCGTCCGTCGTCGCAGCGCTCACCGGCCCCGAGGGCAAGATCGACGGCGCCACCGTGTTGGTCGCGTCGGGAGACCGTGTTGCACTTGCCATTCCGGCGTCGCCCGGCGAGCCCGCGCGGGTCGCGATCTTCGACGGCACCGCGCAACAACTGTCCGAATTCGACCTGCCCGACGCCGTCGCGGGCCCGGGTCCGTTTCCGAACGACGACACTGTCGTCAAGGCAGCATCGGTGTTCGCGTGGTGGACCGGAACCGCCACGGTCGCGCTGGGACTCGGCGACCTGTCACCCGTCTGGTCACTGCCGTCCGCGCTCGGCCCGGGAGCGGTCATGGCAGGCAAGCTTCTCGTGCCCGTTCCCGACGGCATCGCAGTACTGGACCCCGGCACCGGTTCGCCGGGCAGCACCATTCCGGTGGATCGGGCCGGCTACACGGGAATGGTCGGTATCGCGGTCGTCGGCGACGTCGTCGTCGAGCAACGCGGAGAGACCGTCGTCGCGCTGAGCGCCCCTCAGTCGCCCGCGGCCGGCGAATAGGTCTCGAGTTCCGACCCGTTCCAGTAGGCCAGCAGATTCGCCGCGAGTTCGCGATACGCCTGCGCGCCCTTGCTCTTCCGTCCCGACAGAACGGTCGCGCCCGACGCCGTGGCTTCGGCGAAACGGACCGTCCTCGGAATCGGCGGCGCCAGAACCGGCAGCGAGTACCGATCGGACACGTCACCGAGAATGTCACGGCTGTGCGTGGTGCGAGCGTCGAACAGGGTGGGAAGAGCGCCGAGCAGAGCGAGGTCGGGATTGGTGATCTGCTGGACGTCCGACACGGTCCGCAACAGCTGGCCGACACCGCGATGGGCGAGCGTCTCGCACTGCAGCGGCACCAGAACCGAATGCGCAGCCGTCAAACCGTTCAGAGTGAGCACCCCGAGCGACGGCGGACAGTCGATCACGACGACGTCGAAATCGTCCTGCACCGACGCCAACGCCCGCTTCAGCGCGTACTCCCTCCCGGCTCGCATCAACAACAGCGCCTCCGCGCCCGCGAGGTCGATGGTGGCCGGCAGCAGGACGATGCCCTCGTCGGTCTCGACGACCGCGTCGGACAGTGGCGTGTCACCGGTGAGGACGTCGTGCACCGACGTCTCGAGCTTGTCCGGGTTGTGCCCCAACGAGAAGGTGAGACAGCCTTGGGGATCGAGGTCGATCACCAAGACCCGCTGATCGAGCGCGTGCAGTGCCGCCGCAAGTGATGCCACTGTCGTGGTCTTCGCGACGCCACCCTTCTGATTCGCAACCGCCAGTACAGTCGTCACAGCGTTAGATCCTCGCTTACATCGGCGCTGGTGGCCAGACAAGACGACCGCGGGCGCGTCGCACACCCTTCGAGTCCGGATGGTCGACGCGCCCACAGTGCAGATTCACGACGTGTCAGTGCATGATCACCGGTGCTGCCGAGTCCTTGCCCTCGGACGGGGTGACCTTCTTACGCGGCAAAAAGAACGCGGGAACGAACGTCAGAACGACCAGCACGAGTGCCACGGTGAACGTCGTCGCGAAACCGTCCGCCGAGATGCTCAGCGCCTCGACCGGCGACGTCGCCGCCTCGACGCCCTTGAGCTGGTTGGTCAACACGACGGACATGACGGCCGTACCGATGGAACCGCACGTCTGCTGGACGATGTTCATCAGCGTCGATCCGCGAGCCACGCTGTGGTCGGTGAGCGTCTGCAGCGCCGCTGTCATGATCGGCATCATCGTCGAACCGAGGCCCATGCCCATCACGAACAGTCCGCCGAGCAGCAGGACGTAAGACGTGTCCGGCCCGACCTGTGTGAACACGGCCATACCCGCGGTCACGAAGACCAGTCCGACGAGCACGATCTTTCCCGGGCCGATGCGGTCCGCGAGCGTGCCCGCGATCGGCATCGTCAGCATCGCGCCGAGGCCCTGTGGCGCAAGGAGTAGACCTGCTGCCAACGTGGTCTCGCCGCGAATCTGCAGGAAGTAGCTGGGGAACAACAGGCCGGCGCCCATGAACGCGGTGATGAAGAACAGCGTCGTGACCACTGCGACGGTGAGCGCGCGGTTTCGGAACAGTCGCAGATCGATCAACGGGTGCTCGGTGCGCAGAGCATGGAAGACGAACAGCACGATGAGCACTGCACCGACGACGGCCGGGACGAGAACTCGCGTCGCGAACACCGTCTCGGTCTCGGGGATCGACGACACACCGAACAGGAACAGGGCGAGACCCGGCGACAGCATCAGCATGCCCAGGAAGTCGAACGACTCCGACGGTGTCGGTGCGTCCTGCGGCAGAATCACGACGGCGGCGATGAGCGCGACGATGCCGATCGGCACGTTGATCAAGAAGATCCAGTGCCAGCTGGCCGCCTCGAGAAGCCAACCACCCAGGATCGGACCACTGATCGGGCCGAGCAGCATCGGCACGCCGAGGACGGCCATGACACGGCCGATGCGCTCCGGGCCCGCTGCACGCGTCATGATCGTCATACCGAGCGGCATCAGCATGCCGCCACCGAGACCCTGGAGCACGCGGAACACGATCAGCGACGTGATGTCCCACGCGAAACTGCACAGGACGGACCCGAGCACGAACAACACGAGCGCAGTGATGTAGAGACGCTTCGTTCCGAACCTGTCCGCAGCCCATCCGGTCAACGGAATGACCGTTGCGAGGGCGAGCGTGTAGCCCGTCATGGTCCACGCGACGGTCGCGTACGTCGCGTCGAACACGTCCATGAACGTCGGCACCGCGACACTGACGACGGTGACGTCGAGAATCGACATGATCGCGCCGAGCACGACGACGCCCGCGACCTTCAACACGGCCGAGTCGAGCTTCTCCGGCTCGGCTGCACCCGGTGGCGATGATCCTGGCTGCGTCATGGGCATCCGTCCTTTTCTTCTTCGCGAGCACGCCGTGCACGCGTCCAATGTGATTCGCGCGCCGCGACATCGAGCATCGGGCGACGAGACGATCAGTCGAACCGTCGGCTGCGCTTACGGGGTTCGAGACGTCCTCACCCGCGTGGAACGGGCGAGAGTGCACGCGTTCCGGCCGACGGGAGACAGTATCGCGTTATCGAGGCGACCACTCAATTCATTTAGCGACCGGATCGGGCCGGACGGCTGTGAGACCGGACACGACCGTCCCGTTCGTCCGATTCCGTCGAGCCGGACGCGAAAGCCACAGTGCCGCACGGCACTATATGAGCATGAGCGCAACAGCCAGCGGTGACCACGGACGTGTCGTTCTGCTCCGGCACGGCGAGACCGAATGGGCGACGACCGGGCGTCACACCGGCACGACGGACGTCCCGCTCACGGCCGTCGGCGAGGAACAGGCGGTCGCGGCGGGCACGTTGCTCGGCGAACTCGACCTACGCGATCCGCTCGTGCTGAGCAGCCCACGCGAGCGTGCTCGGCGAACCGCGCAGCTGGCAGGCCTCGACATCGATCGACCGTGGGATGCACTGGCGGAGTGGGACTACGGCGACTACGAGGGCATGACCACGCCGGAGATCCGACAGAACGTGCCGCACTGGACGGTCTGGACCCATCCGTGCCCGAACGGCGAGACGATGGACGAAATCGGCACCCGCGCAGACCTTGTTCTGTCGGTAGCCCTCTCGGCTCTACCGGAACGTGACGTCGTCCTCGTCGGGCACGGTCACTTCTCCCGAGCACTGCTCACCCGATGGACCGAACTCCCCGTGTCCGAGGGCAAACGCTTCGCGATGTCTCCCGCGGCGTACTCGGTTCTCGGATTCGAGCACTCGTACCGGCAGATCGCCGTCCACAACATTCACCCGTCCGTCCGGACCGGCAGGCGTACGAGCTAGCTCTCGTCGTCGTCCTGGCCGTACTCGGCCGCCATCCACCTCGACGACGGCGGACTGAACAGCAGCACGAGAATCGACAGCACACCTGCACCGAGCAGCGCCCCGTAGAGCGGCTGGTGTGAATCCGTCAGCAGCGCCCACACGACGGGCAGCAGCAGCAACTGCACGACGAGCGCGATGGCACGCCCCCACCGCTTGCCCGCGATCAGCGCGACGCCGGCCGCGAGCACCGCAGCGCCGACGACCGCGAACCACCCGGCAGTTCCGTACCCGTTCGCCGTGGTCCGGTCCGACCCCTCGACGGCACGAACCACGTACACGACCGCGGCGACGAGCGCGACGATTCCCTCCACGGCGACGAGCACTCCCGCGGATCGAAACGTCACGGGGGGCACCTGAGGCAGCGAAGGCGTCGACACTCGGCCAGGATAAACGGCTCGTTCCTGCAGGCTCCACTGCTGCCCCTCTTCGAGTCGTTCCTGCAGGCTCCACTCCTGTCCCCTATCCGGTCGTTCCTGCAGGCTCCACTCCTGGCCCCTATCCGGTCGTTCCTGCAGGCTCCACTCCTGGCCCCTTATGCCGGTGCCGATAGGCTCGGTTCCCGTGCGCGCGCTCCTGATCGTCAATCCCAATGCGACCTCGACCACCCCCGCGGCTCGCGACCTCTTGGCACACGCCCTGTCGAGTCGTGTTCGCGTCACCGTCGCCCATACGACGCATCGCGACCACGCAGCCGAACTGGCATCCCAGGCCCGTGACGACGGAATGGGTCTGGTGATCGTCCACGGCGGCGACGGAACCGTCAACGAAGTGGTCAACGGCATGCTCGGAGTTCCCCTCCCGGCGTCGATGAAATCGGTCACCATCGGTGCGATACCGCCGCTCGCCGTCGTCCCAGGCGGCAGCGCGAACGTGTTCGCCCGCTCGCTCGGCATTCCGTCGGATCCGGTGGCGGCCACGAACCAGTTGATCGACCTGCTGTCGGAACGCTCGAGGCGCACCATCGGACTCGGACATTGCGACAACCGCTGGTTCACGTTCAACGCCGGACTCGGCCTCGACGCAGACGTCTGCCGTGCCATCGACGCGAGCCGCAAGAACGGCAGACCGGTGTCGCCGAGCCGGTACGTCCGGGCGTCGGTGCGCGAGTTCTTTCGTAAGAAAAATCACGAACCGACGCTGACTGTCGACATCCCGGGTCACGATTCGGTAACAGGTGTTCATTACGCTTTCGTTTCCAACTCGAGCCCGTGGACTTACCTGAGCGAACGGCCAGTGCACACCAATCCCGGCACCTCGTTCGAGACCGGACTCGGCCTGTTCGCGATGCGGACGACCAAGGTGTTCCCCAGCTTGAACGTGTCGCGACAGCTGCTGTCGGCCACGTCGGAACCCAAGTCCCGCAAGCTGTTTCGACACGACGACGTTCCTCGCGTCCGCATCACGTCGTCGGAACCGATCGGACTGCAGATGGACGGTGACTATCTCGGCGAGCGCACGGAAGCGGAATTCTTCTCCACACCGTCGGCGTTGGAAGTGGTGGCTCCGAGACCCCGGTGACACCTGCCCGATCGGGTAGTTACGTACCCGTAAGGCAGGGCTCGCCACAACGCCCGAGGCCGGTTTTGCTGGGGAAATCTCAGCAGAATCACCTCCATCGGGGTACAAAGGAGCGCAGGAGGCTTAAGCGAGCCTAACAGAGTGAGCTTGACCACGGACACACGGCTATCTCTTGACTTCCCCTAAGTTCGTGAAAGCATTCACAAGCAACAGTGCGGAAACATTCGATACGCACTCGTGAACTACAGAGAAACTATGGCGCTACGGCGCCCGGTAAGGAGCAGAGGATGGACTGGCGCCACAAGGCCATTTGTCGCGACGAAGACCCGGAACTCTTTTTCCCCGTGGGAAACAGCGGCCCGGCTCTCGCGCAGATCGCTGATGCCAAGGTCGTCTGCACGCGTTGCCCAGTCACCGCAGAGTGCCTCTCGTGGGCACTCGAGTCCGGCCAGGACGCAGGCGTGTGGGGTGGAATGAGCGAGGACGAGCGTCGCGCACTGAAGCGGCGTAATGCACGTACGCGTGCACGCAGCTCCGTCTAGCAACGGATCCCGACGCTCGCATCGGACGAGCTGATTCGGAGAAAGGACCCGGCTCAGGGAGAGCCGGGTTCTTCTGCGTTCGGGGGTCGTGCCCGTCGGGCCGGCCGGGTGCCCGCGTCGCGTGGCGGGCGCGTCAGGGCGTGCGGGGACGGCGACCCAGCGGAACACGAAGGGACGCATCGGTTCCCCCGCCCTGCGCGGGATGGAGGCCGAGAGAGCCGTTCAGTTCGACGGACACCAACGTTCGGACGATCTGAAGACCGAGCCCTTCGGACCGCTCGAGCGAGAAGCCGGTGGGCAATCCCTGGCCGTCGTCGTGGATGACGACGTCGAGCCACCGGGCCGACCGGTCGGCGGTGATCAGCACGGTTCCTGCGGTACCTGCCTCGAAACCGTGCTCCATCGCGTTCTGCACGAGTTCGGTCAACACCATCACCAACGGCGTCGCGCGCTCGGCGGAGAAGACGCCCAGCTTGCCTGTGCGCTTCACCCGAACTCGCGGATCGACGGTTCCCACGTCGAGCATGATCGGGACGAGGCGGTCGACGATCTCGTCGAGATCGACCTCTTCGTCCACCGACATGGACAGCATCTCGTGGACGACGGCGATCGACGTGACGCGTCGGACCGACTCGCTCAGTGCGACCCGAGCCTCCTCGTTCTCGGTGCGACGCGACTGCAGCCGCAGCAGCGCGGCAACGGTCTGCAGGTTGTTCTTCACCCGGTGATGGATCTCCCGGATGGTCGCGTCCTTGCTGAGCAGCGCCCGGTCCCGACGCTTCACCTCGGTGACGTCGCGCACGAGGACGATCGCTCCGACCGAACGGTCGTGAGGTCGCAGCGACAGTGTTCTGATCAACACCGTGGCACCGCGCGCGTCGACCTCCATACGGTGGCCGACGCTTGCCGTCAGAGTCGCCCGGATATGGTCGGCGGCTTCCTGCGAGTCGAACGGGTCGGTGATCAGCGAACGCGTCACCGACGCCAGGTCACGGCCCGACAGTTCCGTCGACAAGCCCATTCGGTGATAAGCGGACAGCGCGTTCGGGCTCGCGTAGACGACGCGTCCCTCGGTGTCGAGGCGGATGAAGCCGTCACCTGCACGAGGCGACGAATTGACGTCCGTGCGCTCGACCGGCGTCGGAAACGTGCCGTCGCCGATCATGCGGCACAGATCGTCCGCGCTGTCGCGGTAGGCGATCTCGAGCGCGCTGGGTGGACGCTGCTGCGTGGGGTTCACATCGCGGGTCAGCACGGCGATCACGTGTTCGCCGCAGCGAACGGGCACGCTGTCCGACCCCCCGACCTCGCCTCGGACGATCTCGCGGCTCACGAGGGAGTCGATGACCGTCGGATGCTGGGATTCGGATACGACGGCCCCGACCATGTCCTCGGTGAACGCCGTCGGGGCGGTGGTCGGCCTGCACTGTGCCACACACAGCACCTTGGCGCCGGGCGCGCCCTCGACGTCGTCGGTGCCGACCCACAGCAACAGGTCGGCGAAGGACAGGTCGGCGAGCAGTTGCCACTCCCCGACCACCCGCTGCAGATGGTCGACGGCCTCACCCGGCAGGTCGGTGTGCTCGGCCAGCAGATCGCTCAGCGTGGACACGGTGTCGGCTTCGGATGTGTCAGGCCACGACGGCGATGAGGTCACCCTGCTGGATGACGTCACCGACCTCGACGCCGATCGTCGTGACGGTTCCCGACGTCTCGGCCAGCACCGGAATCTCCATCTTCATCGATTCGAGGACGACGAGGGTGTCCCCGACCGCGACCGTGTCGCCCTCGGCTACGACGATCTGAAAGACGGTCGACACCATCTCCGCGCGCACGTCCTCGGCCATGACTCTCCCTCTCGTTCGTCGCGCTCCACGGCACCCGTGGACGCACACCCGATCACACGTGAAAGACTGTAGTGAATCTACGAGAGGAGCTACACATGGGTAAGCGCGGACGTAAGAAGCGCAGCCGCAAGGGCAACGCAGCAAACCACGGCAAGCGTCCCAACAGCTGACGCGAGCGCCGAGACACGAAAGGCCGGGAAGCACATGGCTTCCCGGCCTTTCTCGTGTTCGTGGGTCGTCTACTCGCTCTCGGACTGCTTGATCAGCACGGTCCGACGGATCTCGATGCTCAGGCGTTCGCGGAGCCCGGACGGCGCCTGCTCACCGCCGCACTTACGCCCGATGAGGCTCTTGACCTTCTCCTCGATCCCGTACGCGGCCAAGCACGACCCGCACTCGTCGAGGTGACGCTTCAGGCGGTGCTTGGTGCCTTCGTCGCACTCGTTGTCCAGCATGAGCCACACGTCGGCGATGACTGCGGAGCAGTCCAGCTTCTCGAACTCGCTGTTCGCCGCGTCGGCATCCGGTGTCCTGTCCGCATCCGATGTCACCGCGAAACCTCCTGCTCGTGCACGTCCACCGCTCCGCCTCGATTGAATCCACGCTCACGGGCCACGCCTGCGAGCAGACCTCTGAGTTGCTTGCGCCCTCTGTGCAACCGCGACATCACCGTTCCGATGGGCGTGCCCATGATCTCGGCGATCTCCTTGTACGGGAATCCTTCGACGTCGGCGTAGTACACCGCCATCCGGAACTCCTCGGGAAGCGACTGCAGCGCTTCCTTGATGTCATCGTCGGGCAACGAGTCGAGCGCCTCGACCTCGGCCGAACGCAGTCCGGTCGACGAGTGCTCGGCGGTCGCGGCCAACTGCCAATCGGTGATCTCGTCCGTCGGATACTGCGCAGGTTGCCGCTGCTTCTTCCGGTACGAGTTGATGTAGGTGTTGGTCAGAATGCGGTACAGCCAGGCCTTGAGGTTCGTGCCCTCGCGGAACGACCGGAAAGCGGAATAGGCCTTGATGTAGGTCTCTTGGACCAGGTCCTCCGCGTCGGCCGGATTTCTCGTCATCCGCAGTGCGGCACCGTACAACTGGTCCAGCATCGGGAGCGCATCACGTTCGAAGCGTTCCGTCAGTTCGGTCTCCGATTCAGCCGCCGCCTGAGCTGTGCGCTCGACTTCCTCCACGCTGATCCCTTCGGTAGCCATGTCCTTCCAGGCTACCGCGGGCGATGTCAGGTCCTTCACGTAGATCGCGCTGCCGTCGGTGGCAGCGCGGACGGGGCGCTCGGTCGTCGATACAGCCACAGCGTCTCCCTTCCTGCTCGTTCGGTACTCGACCCACAAGAACACCGCGAGAGCCCCACCTGTTCCCTGCTCCGTCGAACGAGGACCCGTCGATACAGTGACGCCATGGCCGCAGCGTCCACACCAGCGATCGCCGTCCTTCGCAAGCAGAGGGTCGACCACGAGGTGCACACCTACGATCACGACCCTCGATCGGAGTCGTACGGAACCGAGGCCGCCGACGTGCTTGGCGCCCGGCTGGGCGTCGACAAGTCCCAGATCTTCAAGACCCTGGTGATCAGAAAGCACGACGGAGCCCTGGCTGTCGCCGTCCTCCCCGTCACGACGACTCTTTCCCTGAAAGCCGCCGCCGCCGCTCTCGGCGCACGCAAGGCCGCGATGGCCGAACGCGCCGAAGCAGAGCGTTCCACCGGCTACGTGTTCGGTGGAATCTCGCCCCTCGGCCAGAAGCGAGCGCTGGCGACCGTCGTCGACGAGTCCGCGCTCGGGTGGGACCGGGTGCTCTGCAGCGGCGGGCGTCGTGGACTCGAGATCGAGCTCGATCCGCACGACCTGGTGCGACTCACCCGCGCCGTGACGGCGCCCATCGGGGCGGGCTGAAGCTCGATGCGCAAAGATGGGCAGGTGAGCAATTGGACAGCGCCGACCGCGACCACCCCAGTCCACGCGACCGTCACCCTGCCCGGATCCAAGTCCATCACCAACCGCGCATTGATCATCTCGGCTCTGGCCGAGGGTTCTTCGTCGGTGACGGGCACGCTGCGCAGCCGCGACACCGACCTGATGATCGCCGCGTTGCGCGACCTCGGGGTCGGCATCGACATCGATGCCGACGACCCGTCATCGCTGACGGTCACGCCCGCTCCCCTGCACGCCGCGACCATCGACTGCGGCCTCGCAGGTACGGTCATGCGCTTCGTTCCGCCGCTCGCCGCGCTCGCCACGGGCACCGTCGCGTTCGACGGTGACGAGCAGGCCCGTTCCAGACCCCTGGACACGATCCTGGGCGCACTGCAGACACTGGGCGCCCAGGTGGACGGCAACGCGCTCCCCTTCACCGTGACGGGCAACGGACGCCTCGCAGGCGGTCCCGTCGAGATCGACGCGTCGGGCTCCTCGCAGTTCGTCTCGGGCCTGATGTTGTCCGCTGCCGCGTTCGACGACGGCGTCACCATCCATCACGTCGGCAAGCCGGTTCCATCGATGCCGCACATCGACATGACCGTCGAGATGCTGCAGCGCGCGGGTGTCCGGGTGGACACTCCCGCCGACAGCGGCGACGCCGACACCTGGCGAGTGCATCCGGGACCGATTCGAGCGGTCGACTGGGTTGTCGAACCCGATCTGTCGAACGCCACCCCGTTCCTCGCAGCAGCCGCCGTGACGGGAGGCGAAGTGCGCGTGCCGCATTGGCCGTCGTCGACGACCCAGCCGGGTGATGCGATCCGCGACATTCTCACGTCGATGGGCGCCGAGGTCACACTGGACGACGGCACCCTGGTGGTTCGTGGACCACAGACGTTGCGCGGGATCGACGTCGATCTGCACGACGTCGGCGAATTGACCCCGACCGTCGCCGCGCTGGCCGCACTCGCGGACGGCCGCTCCACGCTGCGCGGAATCGCGCACCTGCGCGGCCACGAGACCGATCGTCTCGCCGCCCTGGTGACGGAGATCAATCGTCTCGGCGGCACTGCAGTCGAGACCGACGACGGCCTGGAGATCACGCCCGCGCCGCTGCACCAGGGAGTATGGCGCGCCTACGCCGATCACCGAATGGCAACGGCTGGAGCCATTCTCGGCCTCGTGGTCGACGGTGTCGAGGTGGACGACATCGATACGACGTCGAAGACGCTCCCCGGCTTCGCACTCCTGTGGGACGAGATGCTCGCGGGCACGCCCGGACGCGTTGGGTCGTCGTCCTGAGTCGCCGTCGGTACGACGAGTCGGATGTGCGGATTCGTCCTGGCAAGAGTTCACGGCCCAGGACGAAGACGCGACCCGAGCACGCCGACGCGGAATCGGCGATGGTGGTCTCGGTCGACCGTGGCCGATGGGGCTGCGTACTCGGCGGCGATCCGGACAGACCCGTCGTGACGATGCGGGCGCGTGAACTGGGCCGCACTCCTATCGTCGTCGGCGACGACGTCGACATCGTCGGAGATCTGTCCGGCAAGGTCGACACCTTGGCACGCATCGTGCGGGTATCCGAACGGCGAACGGTGTTGCGCCGCACCGCCGACGACACCGACCCGTACGAGCGCGTGGTCGTCGCGAACGCCGAACAGCTGCTCATCGTCTCGGCGTTGGCCGACCCGCCCCCGCGTACCGGGTTCGTCGAACGGGCGCTCGTGGCCGCCTACGTCGGCGGACTGAATCCGATCCTCTGCCTGACCAAGAGCGATCTGGCCGATCCGGCCGAGTTCGCGGCGGCGTTCGCCGATCTCGACGTGCCGGTGGTGCTGGCCGGCCAGAGCGAGGACCTCGGCGAACTGACCGGCGTTCTCGCCGGCACGGTCACGGCGTTGATCGGGCACTCCGGCGTCGGCAAATCGACGATGGTCAACAGGCTCGTGCCCGACGCGCATCGCGCCACCGGTGTCGTGTCCGGCGTCGGCAAGGGTCGTCACACGTCGACGCAGTCGGTCGCGTTGCCACTACCCGGTGGCGGCTGGGTCATCGACACGCCCGGTATCCGGTCCTTCGGCCTTGCTCACATCGCGCCGGAGGACGTCGTGGCGGCGTTCTCCGACCTCGCGGAGACCATCGACGACTGCCCACGCGGATGCACTCACCTCGGCCCGCCCGCGGATCCCGAGTGCGCGCTCGACACGTTGACCGGCGACGCTGCCCGACGCGTCCGCGCCGTCCGATCGCTGCTCGAAGCCGTCCGGACCAACGACGCCTGGTAGACGCACGTGCGCGCGAATGTGCAGCGGGCTGTACATTCGCGCGCACGTGCGCCGAAGGCGCCTACTTCGAGAGTTTCGCGATCAGACCGCGAATCCCCTTGTTCTTCTTCGATTCCTGGATCGCGGTACGCAGTCCGCGGCGCTTGCCGGTCTCGGGGTCGACGGTCAGCAGACCGCCGGTCGCGCCCGCGAACTTCTTCTCCGACGCGGTTTCCGGTGCGTCGTCGGCCGTCGCCTTGAGGTACTTGTTCGGCAGCGAGAGCTTCGCGATGGTGCGCCACGACAGCAGGTACTGCTTACCGAGAGACCCTGTGGTGTACGGCAAGTCGTACTTCTCGGCCAGTTCGAGAACACGGAACTTGATCTCGCGCAGCCGGTTGCTCGGCAGGTCGGGGAACAGGTGGTGCTCGATCTGGTAGCAGAGGTTTCCGCTCATGAACTCCATGACGGGCCCTGCTTCGAAGTTGGCGCTGCCGAGCATCTGACGCAGGTACCACTGCCCCTGCGTTTCGTTCTCCATGTCCTTCTTGGTGAACTTCTCGGCACCGTCGGGGAAATGCCCGCAGAAGATGACGGTGTTGGTCCACACGTTGCGAATCATGTTCGCGACGATGTTGGCCGTCAGCGTGCTCTTCCAGGCCGGGCCTGTCACTGCCGGATAGATGACGTAATCCTTGGCGATCTGGCGACCGATCTTCGCCAGCACCTCGCTACGCTTCCGCTCGAACTCCTCGCGGGGAACGCGCCCCTTGGCGACCTTCCCGAGTTCGAGGTGCTGAGCGGCGACGCCGTACTCGAAGAACAGCTGCAGCAGCAGGTTGTACACCGGGTTGCCCAGGTTGAACGGCTTCCACCGCTGGTCCCGGGTGACGCGCAGCAGACCGTAGCCCACGTCGTCGTCCATGCCGAGAACGTTCGTGTACTTGTGGTGGATGTAGTTGTGCGTCTGCTTCCAGTGCGCGGACGGACCGGTGTTGTCCCACTCCCACGAGGTCGAGTGGATCTCCGGATCGTTCATCCAGTCCCACTGCCCGTGCATCACGTTGTGGCCGAGTTCCATGTTCTCGATGATCTTCGCGACCCCGAGCATGCCCGTGCCCAGCAACCAGGCGGGACGCTTACGGCTGGCGAAAAGCACAGCGCGACCGCCGATTTCGAGCGTCCGCTGCAGACGAATGGTGTTGCGGATGTACCGCGCATCCTTCTCGCCGCGCGATGCCTCGATGTCACGCCGGATCGCGTCGAGCTCGACGCCGAGAGCTTCGACGTCGGCATCGGTCAGATGGGCGTATTCCTTGATATCCGAAATCGCCACGGGTTACGGCCCTCCTGGCAGTCGTCGGGGTGCACGTCGTGCACGTTTCTTTCGACTACCGTACCGTAACTTACGGCTCCGTAGGTTACGAGTCCGTAGGTGTGAGTGAGCTCACCGGCCGCCCACCTTTGGACGCACGACGCAAAGCGCGTGCCTGTCGCTTCGCTTCCTTCTTCGCGTGCCGCAGCTGCACACGCGCCTCGGCGATCGCCGACCGCAGGCCACGCCGCTTCCCTGTCAGCGGATCGATCGTCAGCGCGTGGACGACAGGAGTATCACCGGTGCGGAAGCGCCGTTCCGAGCTCGTCTCGGGTGCATTGTCCGACGTCGCCCGCAGCCAGGAGTCCGGCAACGACAGCTTGTGGATGGTGCGCAACGCGAGCAGGTACTGCTTGCCCAGCGACCCCGTCGTGTACGGAAGGTCGTACTTCTCGCACAGCGCGTGCACCTTCTCGGCGATCTCTGCGTAGCGATTGCTCGGCAGGTCGGGGAACATGTGGTGCTCGATCTGGTAGCAGAGGTTGCCACTCATGAACGCCATGATCTTGCCCGCGTCGAAGTTGGCGCTGCCGAGCATCTGACGCAGATAGAACTCGGCGCGTGTCTCGGACTCGAACTGACCCATCGTGAACTTCTCGGCGCCGTCGGGAAAGTGACCGCAGAAGATGACCGCGTACGCCCACAGGTTGCGCACGAGGTTGGCGGTGGTGTTGGCCGTCAGCGTGCTCTTCCACGCGGGCCCCGACAGAGCGGGAAACAGCACGAAATCCTTGCCGACCTGACGGGTGATCTTCGCCCAGAACGCTCGGTTCGACGGCGACTGCCAGTACGGCAGCGCCATTTCGCCGTCCATCTCCTTCTGCTGCCTGCAGTCGTGGATGGCGATGCCCCACTCGAAGGTGGCTGCCAGCACGATGTTGGCGAACGGCTGCAGGAGGTTGATCGGCCGCCAGGCCTCGTCGCGCGTCATGCGCAGGATGCCGAAGCCGATGTCGTCGTCCATTCCGACGATGTTGGTGTACGTGTGGTGCGAGTAGTTGTGCGCACGCTTCCACTGTTCGGACGGACCGGTCTGATCCCACTCCCACGACACCGAATGAATTTCCGGGTCGTTCATCCAGTCCCACTGCCCGTGCATCACGTTGTGGCCGAGTTCCATGTTCTCGACGATCTTCGCGACGCTGAGCATCGCCGTGCCGACGAGCCACGCCGGCCGATACTTGCTGCCCAACAACACGATTCGCCCGCCGAGCTCGAGGCAGCGCTGCAGTTTGATGGTCCGCCGAATGTACGACGCGTCCCGCTCACCCCGGCTGTCCTCGATGTCACGGCGTACCGCGTCGAGTTCGCGACCGAAGGCTTCGAGATCTTCCTCGGTCAGGTGGGCGAATTCCTTGATGTCCGTGATGGCCATCGTGGTCCTCCGAAAGTCATGGGCGGTGCCCGAAGTACAGATTCGCGACAAGCGCCGACCGCAAGCCTAACCGACGATGCTGAGAAGTCGGTGTGTGAAGTCACACGCTAGAGCTCGAGCGTGCAGTCCCCCGCCGCAGCCGAGATGCACGTCTGTATCCGATCGCCTTCACCGTGTTCCTTGCCGGACCGTAGATCGATGACGTGTCCCTCGATCAGCGGAACCACACAGGTCTGGCAGATGCCCATGCGGCAGCCGAACGGCATCTGGACGCCGAGCTTCTCGCCTGCCTCCAGCAGGGTGGTGGCACCGTCGACCTCGGCCGAACGATCGGACTTGGAGAACGTGACGGTTCCACCCTTGCCCGAGGTGTCGGCGCGGGCGATCTCGAACCGCTCCAGGTGCAGCTTGTCCTCGATCCCCTCCTGCTTCCAGACGCGCTCGATCTCCTCCAGCAGCGCCGACGGGCCACACGCCCACGTCTCGCGCGAACGCCAGTCCGGGTACAACTCGTCGAGCGACGCCAGGGCGAACTTGCCGTCCGACCGGGTCAACTGCACGTGCGAGACGAACTGTGGGTGACCGTCGGCGATGCTCGCGAGTTCGCTCGCGAACATGACCTCGTCCTCGGTGGGCGCGGAATGGATGTGGACGGTGTCCGGCATGTCGCCGTGCCGGTCCATCGACCGCAGCATCGACATGATCGGGGTGATTCCGCTACCTGCGGTGAGAAACAGGATCTTTTCGGGCGGCGGCGTCGGGAGCGCGAAATTGCCCTTCGGAGCGGCCAATCGAACGATCGTCCCCTGCGGTACCCCGCCGACGAGATGGCTCGACAGAAAGCCCTCGGGCATCGCCTTGACCGTGATCGAGATCAGTTTCTGTTCCCAGTTGGGAGGCGACGTCAGCGAATACGAACGCCAGTGCCACCGTCCGTCGAGATGCAGGCCGATGCCGATGTACTGCCCCGGCTGGTAGTCGAAGTTGAAGCCCCATCCGGGCTGGATCACGAGCGTCACCGCGGTCGCGGTTTCCTGCTTGACCTCGACGACGCGTCCGCGCAACTCGCGGGCCGACCACAGCGGGTTCGCCAAGTGCAGGTAGTCGTCGGGAAGCAAAGGGGTGGTGATCCTGGTGAACGCGCCACGCAGCATGTTCAGCTTCGGCCGCTTCGGTGCGGACACGTCCGCAGCCGGAGCTTCCAGCCACTTCTTGAGGTTCATCCGGGGGTTCATCTCCTCGATCGCGACGATGCGGCAGATCGCGCACGCCGCCCTGCCGTCGTACAGGTTACGCTACCGTAGGTTACCTGGAGGTAGACGACTGTGTCACAGCTGTTCGAGGTCACAGCAGTTCGAGCAGGAACGGCAACTCCTGGGTCGCGTACCACGCCAGGCTGTGGTCCTCGGCGTCTCCGAGCACGAACTCCGCGTCGGGATCACCCATGTCGGCAGCATCGATCACTCCGACTGCCTTCTCGACGGCGGGCTCTGCGGCCTCGAGATCCATGTGCACCGACGCGACCTGGTTCAGCCGCAGCGGCTCTTTCAAGCGCACGACGGCGTCGTCCAGATCGGGGCGCAGCGTGGGATCGTCCACGTCGGCAGCGATGACGGCTCGGCGGTGCACGACACCCCCGTCGACGACGCCATCCTCGGCCTCGTCGTCGCGCGACGCGGCGATCAAGCGCAGCGACGCCCGTGCCGCCTCGTTCATGGCGACCTCGGACAGTTCCTCGTCGTCACCCGACGAATACGCCTCGCGCAGTGTCGGAGTCACCGCGAACGCCGTTCGGCTCACCGGATGGAACTCCTCGTCGGCGACGAGCGTCCTCAACATCGAGACCGTCGCCGGTACATACACCCTCACGCGTTCTTTCCTCACACTCTCGACTCGTTGCTTGCATCGATCAACTCTTCGAGCGACTCCAGAATCAGAGCCGTCACGACGTCGACGTCGGGCATCGCCCCGCGGTCGGCGTTCAGCCCGTAGAAGACGTTGCCGTCGTAGGACGTCAGCCCGATGCTCAGCGCCTGATTCTCGAACAGCGGTGACACCGGGAACATTTCGAGCATCCGTGCGCCGCCGACGTACAGCGGGAACTGCGGTCCCGGTGCGTTGGTGATGATCAGGTTGAACAAGCGCTGCGACAACCTGCTGCCCGCGCGTGCACCCATCGCGTGCAGACTGGCCGGAGCGAAGCCGGAGATGCGCATCAGGGTGTGAGCCGTGACGCCGGGCGACTGCTTCTCGTGAGCTTCCGTCGCATGCGCGATGTGCGACAGCCGGACGACGGCGTTGGGCTCCCCCACCGGCAGATCCACCAGGAACGACGACACCTCGCTGCGCTGCGATTCCACGCCGGACACCACGGCGTCCGACTCGTGTTCACCGGTCGGTCCGTCGGTGTACTCGTCGTACGCTGCCCGCGCAGCCGACACGTACACCGACATCGGGACCATGGCACGCACCGTCGACGACGCGGTGACCGGTTCCCCGCGCGAGAGCAGCCAGTTGCGCAATGCACCGGTCACGACGGCGAGCACCACGTCGTTGATGGAGCAGTCGAACCTCGTGTGGATCTTGCGGTAATCCGACAGTTCCGTCTTGGCGACGGCGAAGCGACGGTTGCGCGAGATGGGCGCGTTCAGTGGACTCGACGGTGCGACCTGCGCCGCGGTACGCACGGCCGACAGGACCTTGCCCGTCGCCTGGACAGCCTCGCTCGCGACCCCTGCGAACCCACGCGCGACACCCTTGATCATCTCGATGCCTTCGCTGGGCCGCACGATCATCTCGGTGATCGCGTCCAACACGAGCGCCGACTCCTTCGGCTCGCTCGCGGGCATCCACAGCTCCTCGGCCATCGGGGGCGGACTCTTGCTCGCGTCGAGAATGACCTGCCCGATCTCGAGCGCCTTCTCGCCGTCGACGAGAGCCGAATGCGACTTCGTGAAGATGGCGAACCGATTCTTCGACAACCCTTCGACCAGATACATCTCCCACAGCGGCCGTGTCCGATCCAACGGTCGCGACGTCAGCCGTGCGACCAGGTCGTGAAGCTGTTCGTCGGATCCCGGTTTGGGCAGTGCAGAGCGGCGGATGTGATATGTGATGTCGAAATCCGGATCGTCCACCCACACCGGGCGCGCGAGTCCGAATGCCACTTCGCGCACCTTCTGTCTGTAGCGCGGCACCAGAATCAACCGCTGCTCGACGAGCGACAGCAAGCTCTCGTAACTGAACCCCGAACGCGGCGTTCGGAACACCGCCAGCGATCCGAGATGCATCGGGGTACTGCTCGCTTCGAGAAAATAGAACGACGCATCCTGCGTGGTCAGCCTTGTCGCCATCGCGTACCCCGGTCTCCCCGTTCCTGCTCGCTCCGTCACGCGACTCGATCCGAGCCTGCGATCCGTCCCCTCGAACTTAGATGAAGCAGAACGCTACAGCCATTCATGCGCGCGACGCGTGAGGCGTGGGGAACCGAGCGTGTATCGGTTTCGTCATACATCTTCGACGGGCAAGACCGTAGGAGCGAAGGACGTGGCGTATGGAGGCGACCGAAGCCAGGCGACAGAGCAGATTGGTGCGCCCGGCGCAGCCGTACGAACCGCCCGCCGTCGAGCGCAGCACGGCAACGCCGGCCGCGCCGTGTCGAGTCGCAGTGCGGCGCAACACCATTCGGTCGAGCTCGGCCGTGAAGCGACGTCACCCGTTCCCCCGCAGCCTCGGAGCACATCCCGCGGCCGCACCCACGACGGTAGCCCCGAACCCCGCTCGCGACGTCCCGGACGACATCCGCCGAGGTGTCGATCATGCATTGCGACTGCTGTTGGAGGTACTCGATCGACGCAGGACTGCCGACCAGTTGCGCAGTCTGTTCGCGCCGGCCGTCATCGAATCGATAAGAACGATCGTCAGGAACGGGCCTCCCGGGCACGGTCTCGGTATCGCATCACTCCGGACCGTTCATTCCCGTCCGGCGTCCGAGAACTCCGTGGAGATCTTCGCGACGTACGCGCGTGGGCCTCGTGTGTTCGCGCTCGCGGCCCGGATCGACGTTCGATCCGGGCCGCGAGGAGACACACCGACGGTGACGTCGTTGCGGGTCTGCTAGGTGTCAGCGTTTCTTCTTCGACCGAGCAGGCTTGGACGTCTTGGCCTGCGCGCGCGCAGCCTCACGGCGCTCACGACGCGTACCTTGCGCCGCCTCGTCGGCCTTGCCGCCGCGTGCAGCACTCCCGTTACCGTCCGTCGCGCTCGACCGACGCACCTCTGTGCCGCCGCCCTCGTCCGGACCGGTGTAGGTCAACCCTCCCGAGGGCCGATCCTCCAGCCCCTTCGCACGTAGCGCGGTCGGCGCGGGCGCGCCCGCAGGCTGCGCAGCCCGCTCCTGCGTCGGCAACGGCTTCGGCGCCTCCGCCTTACGGGTGGTGACGGCAGGCTGCTGGGCGGTGGGCTGTTGCTGCGCGCCGGACCCGATCGGCGACGCCAGGCCGGGCGCCACTGCGAGCCCAGCGCTCGCGGCCGGTCCCGCCGGGGCAGGAGTGGCTTCCACCTGCAGGTTGAACAGGAAGCCGACCGACTCCTCCTTCAGTCCCTCCAACATGCCCTGGAACATGTCGTAGCCCTCGCGCTGGTACTCGACGAGCGGATCGCGCTGAGCCATCGCGCGGAGTCCGATGCCCTCCTTGAGGTAATCCATCTCGTAGAGGTGCTCGCGCCACTTACGGTCCAGGACCGACAGCAGGACGCGGCGCTCGAGCTCGCGCATTCCGTTCTCGCCCGCGATCTCCTCGATCTCGGCCTCACGCTTGGTGTACGCAGCGCGGGCGTCGGTGAGCAACGCGTCGAGCAGCTCCTCGCGAGTCAGGTCGCTCTTCTCGCCGAATTCGTTCTCGTGCGTCAGTTCCTTGTGGTCGACGCCGACCGGGTACAGCGTCTTCAACGCCGTCCACAGCTGTTCGAGATCCCAGTCCTCGACGTACCCCTCGGCGGTAGCGCCGTTCACGTAGGCCGTGATCACGTCGGTGATCATGCCTTCGACCTGGCCCTCCATGTCCGCACCTTCGAGGATGCGGCGGCGCTCGTCGTAGATGACGGTGCGCTGCTGGTTCATGACCTCGTCGTACTTGAGGACGTTCTTGCGGATCTCGAAGTTCTGCTGCTCGACCTGGGTCTGCGCGCTCTTGATGGCCTTGGAGACCATCTTGGCCTCGATCGGGACGTCGTCGGGCAGGTTGAGTCGCGTCATGATCGACTCGAGCGCAGCACCGTTGAACCGTCGCATCAACTCGTCGCCGAGCGACAGGTAGAACCGGGACTCGCCCGGGTCTCCCTGACGACCGGAACGACCGCGGAGCTGGTTGTCGATGCGGCGCGAGTCGTGCCGCTCGGTGCCGAGCACGTAGAGGCCGCCTGCCTCGCGAACGGTTTCGGCGTCTTCCTTGACCTGCGTCTTCACGTTCTCCAGCGCGGCATCCCACGCGGCCTGGTACTCCTCCGGGTTCTCCACCGGGTCGAGGCCCTGCTTACGCAGTTGGATGTCGGTGATGATGTCGGGGTTTCCACCGAGCACGACGTCCGTACCGCGGCCTGCCATGTTGGTGGCCACGGTCACTGCCCCGAGACGACCGGCCTCGGCGACGATGGTCGCTTCCTGCTCGTGGAACTTCGCGTTCAGAACGCTGTGCACGACGCCGCGCTTGGTGAACTGCTTCGACAGATACTCCGAACGCTCGACGCTCGTCGTACCGATCAGGACCGGCTGGCCCTTCTCGTGACGCTCGACGACGTCGGACACGACCGCGTCGAACTTCGCTTCCTCGGTCTTGTAGATGAGGTCACCGTTGTCGACACGAACCATGGGCCGGTTGGTCGGAATCGGGATGACGCCCAGTCCGTAGGTCTGGTGCAGCTCGGCGGCTTCGGTCTGTGCCGTACCGGTCATTCCCGAGAGCTTGTCGTACAGACGGAAGTAGTTCTGCAGTGTGATCGTGGCGAGAGTCTGGTTCTCGGCCTTGATCTCCACCTTCTCCTTGGCCTCGATGGCCTGGTGCATGCCCTCGTTGTAGCGGCGACCGACGAGAATACGACCGGTGAACTCGTCGACGATGATGACCTCGCCGTCGCGGACGATGTAGTCCTTGTCCTTCGTGTACAGCTCCTTCGCCTTGATGGCGTTGTTCAGGTAGCTGACGAGCGGAGAATTGGCGGCCTCGTAGAGGTTGTCGATGCCGAGCTGGTCCTCGACGAGCTCCACGCCCGACTCGTGCACACCGACCGTGCGCTTCTTGATGTCCACCTCGTAGTGGACGTCCTTCTTCAGCAGCGGCGCGATACGCGCGAACTCGCTGTACCACTTCGACGACGCGTCGGCCGGGCCCGAGATGATGAGCGGCGTGCGCGCCTCGTCGATGAGGATCGAGTCGACCTCGTCGACGATGGCGAAGTGGTGACCGCGCTGCACCAGGTCGTCGAGCGAGTGCGTCATGTTGTCGCGCAGGTAGTCGAAGCCGAACTCGTTGTTCGTTCCGTATGTGATGTCCGCGGCGTAGGCGGTGCGACGCTCGGCCGGGGTCATTCCGGACAGGATCACGTCGGTCTGCAGGCCGAGGAAGCGGTGGACGCGTCCCATCCACTCGGAGTCACGCTTGGCGAGGTAGTCGTTGACCGTGACGACGTGTACGCCGTCACCGGCGAGTGCGTTGAGGTAGGCCGGCAGGACACAGGTAAGTGTCTTTCCCTCACCGGTCTTCATTTCCGCGACGTTGCCGAAGTGCAGCGCTGCACCGCCCATGACCTGTACGTCGAAGTGCCGCTGCGACAGCACGCGCCACGACGCCTCACGCGCGACGGCGAAGGCCTCGGGGAGCAGCTCGTCGAGCGACTCGCCGCCCGCGTACCGCTTCTTGAACTCGTCGGTCTTGGCGCGCAGTTCGTCGTCGGACAAGCCCTCGACGTCCGGGGACAGGGTGGACACGTGATCAGCGATGTTCTTGAGTCGCTTGACCATGCGACCTTCACCAACACGGAGCAGCTTGGAAAACGACAGCGAAGGCACGGGCTTTCTCGTCCTCGATCCTCGGTTAACGGATAAAAGGTTGTCAGGGCGTCACAGGCGTCGGGAGCACGACCGTACTCACGCCGACAGCGCGAGTCGACCGCGACCCGACGCGTCCATGGTAGGCGCTGCCGCGGTGAGCGTAGAAGACCCACCGGGACGAAACGGGTCCGACCTGGGATTTCTCCCAGGTCGGACCCGTTGTAGGCAGTGGTTACGAACCTCAGGTCAGCCTGATCAATCCGTAATCGAACGCATGCCTGCGGTACACGACCGACGGTCGGTCGGTGGCACTGTCGTGGAACAGGAAGAAGTCGTGACCCACCAATTCCATTTCGTAGAGAGCGTCGTCGACGGACATGGGGGCGGCGGAGTGCACCTTGGTCCTGACGATCTGACCGGGACCGCTCGGCTCGTCCTCGAACGAATCGAGGGGAATGTTCGGATCGATCGCCAGTGAGTCGTCCTCGGCGAGTTCTGCGGTGGCCTCGGCAACCGAGACCGGAGTCTTCTCACCGTAGTGAACTTTGCGACGGTCCTTGGTCCGGCGCAGGCGACTTTCGAGTTTGGACGTCACCGATTCCAGTGCGGCATAGAAACTGTCGGCACAGGCTTCTGCACGGACTACCGGCCCCTTGCCCTTCGCGGTGATTTCCACGCGCTGACAGGCCTTACGTTGGCGGCGGTTACGTTCGTGCTGGAGTTCGACGTCGAACAGGTAGATAGAGGGGTCGAAGCGTTCGAGCCGGGCGAGTTTCTCGGAGACGTAGACCCGGAAGTGATCCGGGATCTCGACGTTGCGGCCTTTGACCACGACGTCGGCATTGTTGGTGCTGGACTCGTCCGAAGGCTCCTCGTCGAAGAACACAGAAGCTTGTGAAGGGGTCGTCACGCGTACCTCCCGATATCGGTCGCGCCGCCGGTGCGACGCGGCAAGTGCTCATGCCGACTGGGGAACCAACCGGCACCATTTTCTGCCGCATCACCTCCACACGAGAGAAGTCGCATCCGCCTTCGAAGGGCGTGTCCACGACGCTAGTCGGTCATCCGCTCGTGTGCCACTGTTCACCGAATTTGGGTAGCGGTGCGTGTCGCGAAACCGTGCGTTCGCGCCGTGTCACACCGCGGCCACCACCAGCACACCGTCGACTCGGACACCGAAATCGTGTAGGACACAGACCGATTCGGCGGCCGTCGAACCAGTTGTCAGAACATCATCGACGACGAGGACCGTGACGTCACGCGACGCGGCCTCGAACGTCCGGCGCGTCGACGCTGGAGGCACCATCAAGATTCGGCCCGCGACGTTGGCCTGCCTCTCGGCAGCACCGAGCCCCACCGAATCGCGCACTCCCCTGCCCATCCGCAACGAACGCGGAACCGACACCGGCTCGGGTTCCAGCATCGTCGCGGCAACTCGTGCGAACCGCTCGACGTGATCGCCGCCGCGCATTCGCGCGGCCCGCGACCGCGACGGGGCGGGCACGAGTGCAAGCGCCGCGAACTCGGGCGGGTCCAACTCACCCAGCATCCGCAGATGGGACACCGCGCGTGCCGTCGCCCGCCCCAGTGGCTGTGCGAGGTCGTGCCGATTGCGTTCCTTCAACGCCAGCACGGCACCGCGAAACGGGCCCGCATACGGGCCGAGCGCCCAGCACGGCACTCCGACGTCGACACGCGGCCGTACCGAGACAGGCGGACGCGTCACCGCGCCTTCACACCGAGCGCACCACGCCTCACCAGCGACGTCGCAGCCTCCGCACTCGTTCGGCAACACCAGATCCAGAAGAGTTCGCATGGCCGCGGAGTATGACCGCCGGGTCCGACAGGATCGGGTCAGCCAGGAAGGATCGGCGTCGCCTTCACGCCGGCGAGACCGGAGACTTCACGCCAGTAGCGATCGCCCGCCGGGTCGTTGTTGTCCAGCTCGAACACCGCACGAGAGTCCGCGACGAACTCGTTCGACGGCGACGCGTCGACCGACAGCACCGGTGCCGTGAGGTTGCGGCTCGGCAGGGCGTCGAGTCTGGATCCGTCGGTCGTCACCTGCACGACGGGGACGTCCGTCGCGATGCGCACGATGACGATCGCGTCGCCGGTGCTCCAGTCGAGAGCGAGTGCGTCGCTGCCGAGACCGTTGGCCACGGCGCGCGGTGACGTCAGGGAGTACAGACCGTTCTCCTGCCGGACGACGGTCGCGACGTACACCAGCCCGTCGACGATCATCGCGGCGCGGACGCCGTCACGCGACAGTCTCAGATCCGTGATGCGGGAGCCGAGCGCGGTGACCGCTCCCGCGTCCACCGGAACGACAGATACCTGCCCGGTGGCCGGATCACGAGCTGCGCGAATGACATTCGTTCCGTCGATGACAGCCCACACGGCGTTGTTGTCGGCACCCCACGTCGGTCGTGTGATCGACTGCCCCTCCGCCACGGGGAACGCGCCACTGTCGTACCCACCGATCATCAAGGCCGACGACGGCTCCGGCGCCGGGCGCCCGGTGTCGGCGACACCCGCGACCAACGTCCCGTCGGTGGACAAGGCGACCGTCCGCAGATTCACCATCGATCCGAAATAGCCTGGCACGGGCGTCGTTCCGGTGTCTTCCACCGACACCAGTCGCCCACCGACGACGGCGTGCAGTCCGACCTCGTCCTCGGGCGCACCGAGCGGATCGAAGTCGGCGACGTCGAGGGTCGTCCACCCGTCGGGCTTGGAATTGTCGAGCGGCTGACCGTCCGCCAGCAGCACGTACGGACCGGAGATCTCGGCCGAGGCGAGAGTCCAGATGACCTGCGCGGCAAGCAGTTCGCGGTTCTTCGCGTCCATCGCCTGAAGACCGCCGAAATCGATACGCACACCGCCGGATCCGACGCCGACCTGGCCGGTTCGACCGTCGGCCTTGGTGATCGGGCCGCGCACGCCGACCTCGTCGGCCAGCTCGTTGGACACGGCAGGCTCCAGCGTCGACTTGGGCCCGTCGATCAACAGCTGCACGAGCTGATTGGCCGTCTGATCGGACGACCCGGTCAGCCATCGGACGTCGGGAACCAGCTCCGAGCCGAGCGGATCGACGAAGTACAGCGACTTCCGTTGGTACGCACTGAAGAACTGGGACCTGTCGATGAGCACACCGGGTGGCAGCTCGTCGATGCGCCACTCGCCGTCGACCTTGACCATCTTGATCGTCGAGTCGACCGTCCCCGCGCCGGCTTGATAATCACCGCCTGGAGCCAACAGACCGACCGTGTTCGACCGAAGCGTGTATTCGGCTTCGTCGTCGGTACGAGGACCGTAGAGGAGGTCGATCTTGTCCGCGACAACGGTTTTCGCGCCGTCGTCCCAACCGTTCGACGCATTCGAGGTCAGGAATTGGCGCGCCGCCTGATGTCGGTTCGCGGAACTCGCACTCGCAGCGATGAAGTCACGTACGAGACGGTCCGGTTCCCGGCCTGCGGCAGGAGGCGGTGGCGTCGTCGTCTCGGCACCGGCCGCGCTGAGCGACCCGATCGCCTGCGGAGTGGACGATTCGGGAAGACTCGCGCATCCGACGACGAGGGCAAGGACGCTGCACAGCACCATGACCGGTGCTATTCCACGACGGTTCACGCATCTCCTTCGTTGCCGTGCGCATCGGGCGAGGAGTCCGACGCGCGGGGCACGGTCAACGCTTTCGTCGCACTGTCCACCTTGGGGACTGCCACTGCGCGGGTGATCTGTTCCTGCGGCAGCGGCTGTCCCTGGCTGTACGGCTTCGTGCTCGGTTTGAGCGGGAGCGGGCTCCCGATGACCTTGTGTCCTCGGACGAGCGGCAAGGTCAGCCGGAAGCATGCTCCTTCGCCGAGCGCGCCCCATGCCTCCAGCTTGCCATCGTGCAACCGGGCGTCCTCGACACTGATGGCGAGACCGAGACCGGTGCCTCCCGAACGACGCACGCGCGACGGGTCCGAACGCCAGAACCGGTTGAAGACCAGCTTCTCCTCGCCCGGCCTGAGCCCGATGCCCTGATCACGAACGACGAATGCGGCAGCGTCCGAATTGGCTCGCAGCCGCAACAGAACCGGCTTTCCCTCGCCGTGGTCCACTGCGTTCGCCAGCAGATTGCGCAAAATGCGCTCCACACGCCTCGGGTCGACCTCGGCGATGACGGCCTCGTCCGGCATGTCGACGATCAACTCGGTTCCGCTCTCCTTCGCCAGATGCCGAACGGTCGACACCGCGGCCCTCGCACACATCCTGAGGTCGAGTTGTTCGGCGGCGAGCTCGGCGACACCGGCGTCGTGACGGCTGATCTCGAGCAAGTCGCCGAGCAGTGTCTCGAACCGATCGAGTTCGTTGACGAGCAGTTCCGACGACCTCCTCAGCGCCGGATCCATGTCGGCGCTGCCGTCGTGGATGAGGTCGGCGGCCATGCGCACCGTCGTCAGCGGTGTGCGCAGCTCGTGACTGACGTCGGATGTGAAGCGGCGCTGCAGATTACCGAACTCTTCGAGTTGGGTGATCTGCTTGGACAGACTCTCCGCCATCTCGTTGAACGACATCGCGAGCCGCGCCATGTCGTCCTCGCCGCGCACCGGCATTCGTTCCTTCAGCCTGCCGTCCGCGAAGCGCACTGCGATGCGCGACGCCGACCGAATGGGAATGACCACCTGCCGCGCGACGAGCATCGCGATCGCGGCGAGCAGAACCAACAGAACGACGGCGCCGATCAGCAGCGTGCCACGCACGAGCGACAACGTGCGTTCCTCGCTGCCGAGTGGAAACACGAGGTAGAGCTCCAGTGTGGAGATGTCGGACGCCGTGGGAGTCCCGAGGATGAGCGCCGGGCCGGAATATCCACCCTGCTCGGGGTCGGTGACCGTCGCGAACTGATAGCTGATCTGGCCGCTCGTGACGAAGTTGCGCAGGCTCTGCGGAATCTGATCCGCGGGTCCGACGGACGCGTCGGCGCGCACGCTGTCGCCTTCGACGACGAGGACCGGGTCGAACGTGCCTGCCGATCCCGACGCCTGACCTGCATCGATGTCTCTACTCGTCAGCTGAGCGCGCGCACGTTCGAGGCGCAGATCGAGACCCGTCGAGTCGTCCGCGCCCGCCAACGATCCTTCGACGGTCATGCGGCTCCGATCGAGCTCCTCGGTGGCCGCAGTGATCTTGGCTTTCAGCAGACGATCGGTGATCTGGCTGGTCAGCACCATTCCGAGGATGGTGATGACGACCAGGGACAGCGTCAGTGTCGACACGACCACACGTAGCTGCAGCGATCTGCGCCAGACGTGACCGAGCGAGGTGCTCACCGAGCGAAACCAACGCAGGAGCGGCGAGAACGTTCCGTTGATTCGTCGCCGCGAGTGAGAGAACCAGATCACGGCGGTCCGGCCTTGTAGCCGACCCCTCTCACGGTCAGCACAACCTCGGGGTTCTCCGGATCCTTCTCGACCTTGGCGCGCAGACGCTGAACGTGCACGTTGACCAGCCGGGTATCGGCTGCGTGACGGTAACCCCACACCTGTTCGAGCAACACTTCGCGAGTGAACACCTGGCGCGGCTTGCGCGCAAGTGCCACCAGGAGGTCGAACTCGAGCGGTGTCAGCGACACCAGTTCTTCACCACGGCTCACCTTGTGCGCGGGGACATCGATGACGATGTCCGCGATGGACAGCAGCTCGGCAGGCTCGTCCTCGGTACGACGCAGGCGTGCGCGAACGCGAGCGACGAGCTCCTTCGGCTTGAACGGCTTCATGATGTAGTCGTCGGCACCCGATTCGAGTCCGAGGACGACGTCGACGGTGTCGGTCTTCGCCGTCAGCATCACGATCGGTACACCCGAGTCGGCGCGCAGCACGCGGCACACGTCGATCCCGTTCATCCCGGGAAGCATCAGATCGAGCAGAACCAGATCGGGCCGGTTCTCCCGGACTGCGGACAGCGCTTGCGTGCCGTCACCGACCACGAACGGTTCGAAACCCTCGCCGCGAAGGACGATGGTCAGCATTTCGGCGAGAGCCGAATCGTCGTCGACTACAAGAATCCGAGGCTTCATGGTCCTATGTTGTCACTTTCCCGCTGTCAGGTGGCTCATTGAACACGTCGGCGGCGAGTCGATCCGGATCGACGTCGGGCCCGACGACCTCCCACCGGGACGCCCAGTTCGATGCGGCGAGCCCGCCGTACACCGCCGACGTCCGGCTCTGCAGAGATCCGTCTCGTTCGTAGGCATCGCGCGTGCGCGAGATGTCCTCGCTCTCGCGTGACGCCGCACGTTCGGCCGCCAACTCGACGGGGACGTCGAGCAGAATCTGCACGTCGGGAACCGGCACGCCGAAGCGATCGAATTCGAGCGCACGAATCCACTCGACCGCGTCACCGTCCGCGCTCTCCGACAACCTCGCGGCCGTGTATGCGGCATTGGACGCGACGTACCGATCGAGCAGCACGATATCGTTGTGTGACAACGCTTTTCGCAGATCCTTCGCTGCATACTTCCGGTCGAGAGCGAACAGCAGGGCCATCGCATGCACGCTCTGTGCGGTATCGCCGTGCCGACCCCGCAACGCTTCCGCAGCCAGGTCCGCGTGGATGGAGTAGTCGTAGCGCGGAAACCCGATGCGGATCACGTCGAGGTCGTCGCGCTCCCACGCCGAGACGAGCCGACGGGCGAGCGTGTTCTTGCCCGCGCCGTCGACTCCCTCGATGACGATCAGTTTTCCCATGTGCCGAGCGACGTCAGTAGCGGTAGTGCTCGGGCTTGTACGGACCCTCGACGTCGACGCCGATGTACTCCGCCTGCTCCTTGGTCAGCTTGGTGAGGGTGCCACCGAGAGCCTCGACGTGGATGCGCGCGACCTTCTCGTCGAGGTGCTTGGGCAGCCGGTAGACCTCGTTGTCGTACTCGTCGGGCTTGGTCCACAGCTCGATCTGCGCGATGACCTGGTTCGAGAAGCTGTTGCTCATCACGAACGACGGGTGGCCGGTCGCGTTGCCGAGATTGAGCAGACGGCCTTCGGACAGCACGATGATCGACTTGCCGCTGTCGAAGATCCATTGATCGACCTGCGGCTTGATGTTGAGGCGCGTCGCACCCGAGCGTTCGAGGCCTGCCATGTCGATCTCGTTGTCGAAGTGGCCGATGTTGCCCAGGATCGCCTGGTCCTTCATCGCCTTCATGTGCTCGAGGGTGATGATGTCCTTGTTGCCGGTGGACGTGATGACGATGTCCGCCTGGCCGATCCCCTGCTCGACGGTGACGACGTCGAAGCCGTCCATCAACGCCTGGAGAGCGTTGATCGGGTCGACCTCGGTGACCTGGACGCGGGCCCCCTGGCCTGCGAGCGACTCGGCGCAACCCTTGCCCACGTCGCCGTATCCCGCGATGAGAACCTTCTTGCCACCGATGAGCACGTCGGTGCCGCGGTTGATGCCGTCGATGAGAGAGTGGCGGGTGCCGTACTTGTTGTCGAACTTGCTCTTGGTGACCGAGTCGTTGACGTTGATCGCCGGGAACGCGAGCTCACCGGCCGCCGCGAACTGGTACAGGCGAAGCACACCGGTGGTGGTCTCCTCGGTCACGCCCTTGACCGACTCGGCGATCTCGGTCCACTTGGACGTCGAGGCCTCGAGCGAACGGCCGAGTAGACGGAGGAAGACCTTGTACTCGTCGGAGTCGTGGTCCTCGTCGATCGGAGGAACGACGCCTGCCTTCTCGAACTGAGCACCGCGCAGCACCAGCATCGTGGCGTCGCCGCCGTCGTCGAGAATCATGTTCGCAGGCGCGTCGGGCCAGGTCAGCATCTGCTCGGCTGCCCACCAGTACTCTTCGAGCGTCTCGCCCTTCCAGGCGAAAACCGGGACGCCGGAGGGAGATTCGGGTGTTCCGTTCGGACCGACGACGATGGCGGCGGCCGCGTGATCCTGGGTCGAGAAGATGTTGCACGACGCCCAGCGCACCTCGGCACCGAGCGAGACGAGCGTCTCGATCAGCACGGCAGTCTGGATGGTCATGTGCAGCGAGCCCGAAATACGTGCGCCCTTCAACGGCTGCACGTCGGCGTATTCGCGACGCAACGCCATCAAACCGGGCATCTCGTGCTCGGCGAGGCGAATTTCCTTGCGGCCGTATTCGGCGAGCGACAGGTCCGCGACCTTGAAGTCGATGCCACCGAGGACGTCCGCGGTGAGTGCCGATCCTGTTGCCGAACCCTCGTTCGGCGTTACTGAGGTCGTCATCTTGCCTCTCCTGGTTGCGTGAAGTTCCATCGGCAAGGCTATCCGGTCGGGTTCGGTGCGCGTCGTCCCACCTGCCCGCCGGTCTATGCTGCCCGATTCGTCCCGATGTCGTGCTGCGCCAGGATCTTCTCGCGTCGGCGAGGCAGAATGTTCGTGCGCGTGACGTCGCCGTCGTAGTGCGCCAGCACCCGAGGGTCCATCACGCGACGCCACAGCGGCGGCACGAGCGCGAGCAGCACCATCGTGGCGTACCCGGCAGGCAGCTGCGGCGCTTCGTCACAGGCACGCAGCGTCTGATACCGCTTGGCGGGGTTGGCGTGGTGGTCGCTGTGTCGCTGCAGGTGATACAGAAAGATGTTCGTGCACAGTCGATCGCTGTTCCAGCTGTGGCGCGCGGACGTCCGTACGTAGCGTCCTCGGGCGTTCTTCTCACGCAGCAGTCCGTAGTGCTCGACGTAGTTGATGACTTCCAGCAGCAGAAATCCGACGACGGCCTGCAGAGCCAGGTACGGCAGAATCCCCGGACCGAATACCACCGCCAGGACGGCGAACAGGGCCAGGGACATCAGCCACGAATGAACCAGATTGTTGCGGATACTCCAGGTGCGCAGGCCGAGACGGGCGAGCCGTTGCTTCTCGAGCGACCATCCCGACCGTAGGCCGCCGATCACGCTGCGCGGTAGAAACGTGTAGACGTCCTCGCCGAAGCGCGCCGTCGCCGGATCCTCGGGGGTGGCGACACGCACGTGGTGGCCCCGGTTGTGCTCGACGAAGAAGTGTCCGTAGAACGTCTGCGTCAGCGCGACCTTCGCCAGCCATCGCTCATGCTGCTCGATGCGGTGGCCCAGCTCGTGGGCTGCATTGATGCCGGTGCCCGCGACGAGACCGACGGTGACGGCCAGGCCGACCTTGTCGACGACGGTCAGCCCGCCGAACGCCCACATCCAGCAGGCGACGAGCAGCGTGACGAACTGAACCGGCAGGAACAGGTAGGTGCACCAGCGGTAGTACCGGTCCTGTTCCATCGACTCGATGTCGTCGTCGGACGGATTGTTACCGTCCTCGCCTGCGACGGCATCGATGATCGGAATGACGACGAAGAAGATCATCACGCCGCTCCACCAGAAGATCGGCATGCCCGTCCACATCACGAGCTGTGACGGAAGAAGCGCCGACGCGGGAGCGAGTAGGCCGAGCATCCACAGATACCGTTTCACGCCTCGGCGCCGACGGAGCGATGCACTCGGCACCTCGTGTTCGACTGAAACGCTGCTGGTGGGTGCATCCACGGACGCACCCACCTGGCCGACCCCACCCAACGCGAACCCCCTCGTTATCCGACTCAAGGTTGGTTCGGGAAGCTTATAACAACCGTACGACCGGCTGGAAGCGTGACGATCCGTCCCGTCATCCGGTTCTCGACCTACTCGCGCGCCGCCTGAGCGATCGATTGCTCGCGCTCACGGATCGTCTTCTCGGCGTTACGCCTGCTGTACAGGAAGTAGATCGCGACGCCGATCGCCATCCAGACGAGGAATCGGATCCACGTCTCGACGGACAGATTGATCATGAGCCACAGGCATGCAACGACCGCGAGAATCGGAATGACGGGCATCAACGGAACCTTGAAACCGCGCGGAAGATCCGGGCGGGTTCGACGCAGGACGATCACTCCGATGGACACGAGCACGAATGCGAAGAGCGTTCCGGAGTTGACCATCTCTTCGAGCGTGCCGATCGGGAAGAACGCGGCGAGAACGGCCACGACGAACCCGACCAGCAAGGTGATACGGACGGGGGTTCCGCGTCGGCCGGTCCGCGCGAGCCCACGGGGAGCAAGACCGTCACGCGACATGGCGAACAGCACACGCGTCTGTCCGAGCATGAGCACCATGACGACGGTCGTCAGGCCGGCCAGCGCTCCGAACGAGATGATGTTCTTCGCCCACGTGAGGCCGTTCAGTTCGAATGCGGTTGCCAGAGTCGAGGAATCGCCCGCCAGTTCGGTGTACTTGACCATGCCGGTCAGGACCAGGGTGACCGCGACGTACAGAACGGTGACGATCGCGAGCGAACCGAGGATGCCTCGTGGGAGGGCCTTCTGCGGCTGCTTCGTCTCCTCTGCGGTGGTGGCGACGACGTCGAAACCGATGAACGCAAAGAAGACGAGGCTGGCGGCGGCGAGCAAGCCGTACCAGCCGAACGTGCTTCCACCGGCCCCGGTGACGAACGAGAACAGAGACTGGTGAATACCCTCACCCGTCGATCCGGGCTCGGACGGCGGGATGTACGGCGAATAGTTGTCGGTCTTGATGTAGAACGCACCGACGACGACCACGAGAAGCACGACCGCGACCTTGATGGCGGTGATGACGAAGGACACTCGCGAGGAGAGCTTGGTACCGGTGGCCAGCAACGCGGTGATGATCAGCACGATGAGCAGTGCGCCCCAGTCGAAGTTCAGCGACCCGATCTCGATCGTCGGCGACGCGGATCCGAGAACCTCGCCGAGGTACAGCGACCAGCCCTTGGCGACGACCGAGGACGCCAGCGCGAACTCGAGGATGAGGTCCCATCCGATGATCCACGCGATGAACTCGCCGAATGTGGCGTAGGAGAACGTGTACGCGCTGCCCGCCACGGGAACCGTCGACGCGAACTCGGCGTAGCACAAGGCAGCAAGACCGCACGCGACAGCGGCCAGCACGAATGCGAGAGACACCGACGGACCGGCGACGTTGCCCGCGGTGCGCGCGGTCAGGGTGAAGATGCCCGCACCGATGACGACCGCGACACCGAACACGGTCAGGTCCCAGGACGTGAGGTCCTTCCGGAGCTTGGTGTCCGGTTCGTCGGTGTCGCGCATCGACTGCTCGACCGACTTCGTCCGGAAGATCCCGGAACGGCGTGCCGGCTGCTTCGAGTTGCCGGCGCCCTCTTCATGCATGTGTTCCACCTGTCGACAATTCTGCTTGGCGCAGACTCATGTGTTGTGCATCTCGTACGCTAGCCGACTGTGGCGCTGAACACTTCTGCCGCACCCCACCGGGCGTGCACCGCAACCACCGGATCCGCCGCCGGTACCCATACCGACGCGCCGCGTTCGAGGATCAACTCCGTGTTCCCGTCGTCGAGCGCGACGCGACCGTCGGTGCACAAGACTATCTGGGGTCCTGCGCTGTCCAGCTTCACCGAGCTTCCGTCGGCCAGCATCGACCTGGACAGGGCGAACTCCGGGGCCGGAGTGTCGTAGCGCACGGGCAGTTCGACCGAATCGGAGGCCGGATCGAGCACGGTCACCTCGGCCGGCTCGAAGTCCAGTACGCGCAGCAATTCCGGTACGTCGACGTGTTTTGGCGTCAGACCGCCTCGAAGTACGTTGTCGGAGTTGGCCATGATCTCCACACCGGTACCCGACAGGTACGCGTGCAGGTTGCCCGCAGCGAGGAAAAGACCCTGCCCCGGGTTCAGGGTGACACGGTTCAACAGCATCGCCGCGAGAACACCCGCGTCGCCCGGATAGGACTCACCGAGCTCGAGCAACGTCCTGGCCTCGGCGACGAACTTGCCCCCATCCTCCTGCGCGCGCGTCGACAGGTACTGGACCAGACCATCGGCCACGAGGGGCAGCAACGCATCGAGCGCGGGGCCGGGCAGGGTGATCCACGACGTGAACACGGTGCGCAGTCCGGCTTGATCGGGCTGGTCGGCGAGCAGCGAACGGTAGACGGACAGCGCCTCGACACCGAGCGCATCCATGAACTCCACGGTCTGCCGTGGGCACCGGAAGCCTGCGAGCGCATGGAATTCGGTCAACGCCACGATCAGCTCGGGCTTGTGGCTGGCGTCGCGATAGTTGCGGACCGGCGAATCGATCGGGACGCGCAGTTCTTCCTCGCGCGCGAAGCCTTCCTTCGCTTGCGCGGCGCTCGGGTGGGCCTGCAGCGACAGGGGCTCGTCCGCCGCGAGCAGCTTGAGCAGGAACGGCAGCCGTCCCTCGTACGTCTTCGCGGTATCGGCGCCCAGCTCGCGTACCGGGTCCTCCTCGATTCGCGTCAGCAGCGACTGTTTCGACGGACCGTCGCCGACGTGTGCCGGATCGGCGGGATGGGCACCGAGCCAGATCTCCGCTTCCGGATGTTCCGACGGCACCGTGTGCCCGCGCAGCTCTGCGAGCGACGTCCGCGACCCCCACGCATACGACCTGACTGCCCCGTGCAGGAAATGCACTACCTACCGCCCATCACATGTAGATACGCGGCGGCCATTTCCAACCGCGTCGCCAACAACGTCATAGCTCCCAGTTCGCCCAGGTTCACGGCTTCGATGTCGGGCGTCCGGTCCTCCGGCACTCGCCGACCGGCTTCGGTGTACCCGGACGTCCGCGGATCGAACATCGTGGTGTCCGCGGACAACACGAGCGCGTCCGGGACTGCTGCGGTCCGCCGTTCCGTCAGCGCGACCGCGTCCGGCGGGGAGCACACCACCACCCGTACCGGTGGCTGGGGTCGCGGCCCGTCCAGTTGCTCGTCGTGGAACAACGGGTCGTACGACGCGCCACTGTCGGTGGCGGCAGACCGTCCGGCAGCGACGGCGGCGAACACGACGTCGCCGAGTTCTCCCGTGGCGCTCACGACGCCCGCTGCTCGGAACAACACCTCGCCGGCGTGACGGGCGATCTCGACCGACACTGGACTGGATCCGGTCAGTACCACCCGCGCCCCCGAAATTCGCGCCGCCAGGGACTTCGCAGGGTTGTGGAACACCTCGTGCGTCGGGTGATTCCGCGCCGCTTCTGCGTCGAGGAGATCGGCCACGACGTCGAGGTCGGGCAGCAGCTGCCGGTAGGCACCGTCGGAGAGAGTGCCGAGGACTGCGATACCCGCAGCCAGATAACGCATGATCGCATTGTGTTCTCGCACTGCGATTTTCGGTGGAACGAACACTGCTCGACCTGCAGCCGCCGACCGCAACGGCCCTTCGTCCGGCGTCACGAGCACGGTCTCGGCACCGCGTCGCACCGCGGCCGCCGTCGACTCCGCGAGCCTCGGGTCTCCCGCATCGTCACCGCTGACGAGCACGACGTCCAAGGGCCCCACCCATGGCGGTGTCCCTGGTGCGTGCACGAGTGGAACTCCGATTCGCGAGCCGAGAGCGGCGACGAGAACGGATGCCGCCCGCCCGGCTCTACCGTCGCCGCAGACGAACACGACGCTGCGGGGACGCAGATCGCGCAGCCGATCGGACACCGATTCGACGACGGCGGTCGAGGTGGCCCGAGCCTGAGCTCCCGCCAGGGCTGCGCTACGAAGAACACCGTCGACGTCGGCGGCGACCAGAGCGTCGGAGTCGTCGAGATCGAACAGGGGCGACGCGGCAGTCATGATCCGTCGACACCGTCCTCTCCTCGTCGAACTCGCTCGTTCACTCTCTCGGTCCGATCTACTCGTTCACTATTCCAGTCAGGCTCGCACCACGCCGAGTATCTCGGAGGTCAATGCGTCGACCTCCTCGCTCGTGCGGGCTTCGACGTTCAGCCGCAGCAGTGGCTCGGTGTTGGACGCACGGAGATTGAACCAGGCACCGTTTTTCAGGTCGACGGTGACGCCGTCCAAGCGATCGACTGCGCTGGTGCGATCGGCGAACGCGTCGAGCACAGCAGCGGTTCGTTCGGCTGCGTCGGCGACCGTCGAGTTGATCTCGCCCGACGCCGCGTACGTCTCGTAGGACTGCATCAGCTCCGACAGCGGACGGTCCTGCGAGCCCAGCGCGGCCAGCACGTGCAGCGCGGCAAGCATGCCGGAATCCGCACCCCAGAAATCGCGGAAATAGTAGTGCGCCGAGTGCTCGCCACCGAAGATCGCTCCGGTTTCGGCCATCTGCTGCTTGATGAACGAGTGGCCGACGCGGGTGCGTACGGGCGTGCCACCGAGCTCGGTGACCAGTTCCGGCACAGCGCGCGACGTGATCAGGTTGTGGATGACCGTCGCGCCGGGCTCCTTGGCGAGCTCGCGTTCGGCAACGAGCGACGTCACCGCGGACGGAGACACCGGATCGCCCTTCTCGTCGACGACGAAGCATCGGTCCGCGTCGCCGTCGAACGCGAGTCCGATGTCGGCGCCCGTCTCGACGACGAACTTCTGCAGATCCTTCAGGTTCTCGGGATCGAGCGGGTTGGCTTCGTGGTTCGGGAAGGTTCCGTCGAGCTCGAAGTACAGCGGTTCGACGGTGACCGGCAGCGACCCCAGAACCGCTGGAACCGTGTGTCCGCCCATGCCGTTGGCAGCGTCGACCGCGATCTTGACGCCGGACACCTTCGTCAGGTCGACCAGTTCACGCACGAACGCCGCGTACTCGTCGAGAACGTCGCGCTCCGATATCGTTCCCGGCTCACCTTCGTAGGCGGGGATGCCGTCGACCAGTTCGGCTTTGATCTTGTCCAGGCCGCTGTCCTGACCGACGGGCTTCGCGCCGGCTCGGCACAACTTGATGCCGTTGTACTGCGCGGGATTGTGGCTGGCGGTGAACATCGCACCGGGGCATTCGAGAAGACCGGATGCGAAGTACAGCTGGTCCGTCGACGCCAGTCCGATCAGGACGACATCCAACCCCTGCGCGGTGACGCCCTCGGCGAACGCCCGTGACAATTCGGGAGACGAAGGACGCATGTCGTGGCCGACGACGACGCGGTCGGTCGAGCCGTCCCGCACCAATCTGGCGAATGCTGCACCGACGTCACGTACGAACTCGATGTCGATCTGCTCACCCACCACCCCTCGCACGTCGTAAGCCTTGATGACCGCGTTGACGGACTCGGTAGTTCGTGCCACGAACGACTCCTCGTGATGTGGGTGGGGCGAACGGTCCAGAATTGGATGCGACGATCGAACTCGATCTAAACATCGAACTCGATCACGAATCTTCCACAACCGGGCGAACGGGGCGCGCCGAACTCACCGAGTTGTGATCGAAAGTATGCGAAACACGCTCGCGCAGAACAACTGGCGGCGAGCAGAGACGCAGCGAAGTCAGGTCAGGACGTCGGGTCCGGCAGTACGCGCAGATGTCCACGGCGACCCGTGCGCGCAGGCGGCGGCGTCGGTCGATCCTCGGAGTCCTCTCGACGAGCATGGCGCCCCTCGGACTGTGTGCTCACCTCGTCCGTACGCGGCCGATCGCCGCGGCCGGCCTCGCGGACGGCCTCGGCGAGAGCGGTCAGATCGTCCTCGTCGGGCGAGGTGGAGGAGTAACCGCCCTCGTAGCGGACGAGCTCCCAGCCCTTCGGAGCCGTCGTGGTCGAGGCATGCACTTCACACAGGTCCCACGAATGCGGCTCGTCCACGGTGGCGAGAGGTCCGACGACCGCGGTCGAATCGGAGTAGACATACGTGAGCGTCGCAACGGCCGAACGACTACACCCCGGTCGGCAGCATCCACGCAGTGATCTCACATGCGAGAGACTACCTCCCCCGCTCCGGCCGACCCCTCGACACACCGCGAATCACCGAAGATAACCTCACGGTATGGCCAGAACGGGTTCCGGACACACATCACGATCCGCCGAACGACGCGGTCGCGGGATCCGCGGACCGATCATCCCCCCGGATCTGCCGGGCCATCGCACACGCGCCGACCGCTTCGATCGTGCCGTGCTCGAGGCGTTCGCACGCATCGATCACCGACTGCACGAACGCCTCGAACGTCTCGACATCGCGGTCGACGAGGTCCCGAAGATCAGAGCGATCGACCCGGACTCGATCGATTGGCCACCGGAGGTGGTGGCAGAGGGGCCGGTTCCGCTGTCGCGGCTGGTGCCCGCAGGAATAGACCGGCGCGGAGAGACGACACGCGCCCGGATCGTTCTTTTTCGACGCCCACTCGAACGTCGCGCCCAGCACCCCGAGGATCTAGAGGATCTGCTCTACGAGGTGTTGGTCGAACAGGTCGCAACCTACCTCGGCGTCGAACCCGAGGTCGTCGACCCGGAATTCGACGACGACATCTAGGCCCCGCCGACGGTCGGCGGCTGATCAGACGATGCCGCGCTTGAGCCTTCTACGCTCGCGCTCGGACAGTCCACCCCAGATTCCGAAGCGCTCGTCGTTCGCCAGCGCGTATTCGAGGCACTCGTCCTTGACCTCACAGCCGAGGCAAATGCGCTTCGCCTCGCGAGTGGATCCACCCTTCTCCGGGAAGAACGCTTCGGGATCGGTCTGAGCGCACAGTGCACGCTCCTGCCACTGATCCTCGATCTCTTCGAACATCTGATCGAAGCCGGCGATCAGACTCAGAAGCGGCTTCTCCGGTGCGCGCGACGAGATCTCGTCACCGTCGAAGTCGACGAGGTCGTCGTCGCCTCCGTCATCGTCAATCGAATCGATTGCCGCAGAATCGCTTTCGTCGATCACCGCGGCCGCGAGATACGCGGCGCCCGCGTCGACCGGCGTCACATCCGGCGACGGAGCCACGGACACCGAGGTGGCGTCCGCACCTGCGTCGGCGGTCGTGCCGATCGAGATGTCGATCATGTTGTCGTCGCAGCCGCGTGATGCTGCGCCTGCTTCGGAATCGGTCTGCGGCGCGTGGTTGACTGCGCTGAGGTGAGCACCGGTTTCGCCCCGTGTTTCACGTGTCACGTGCTGGTCGTACATCGCTTCCGCCTCCTCACCTTCGAATAGCGCAGAAAATTCGGTCGGTTCCGAATACCTTGCCCCGCGCCGGTATTCGCTGCCACCCAACGAACCCTCGACCTTTACTACACGTCCCGACGCGATGCCGCCACATGGGAACGCGTGTTCGAATCCAGGGCCACTCCAACGAAATTCGTCGAACGATCGTGGAATGACATACATGTGATTAGACACGCCGGACACCGCTGCGGTCAAGCTGATCGACGATATTCCAATACCATCTTCGGCTCGAATTCGGCACCCTCCCCGAATCGGCGAGCGTCGTCAGCGTGTCGCAGGTGTTCGCGCGTGGAGCGAGCGCCGGACTCGATCCACGAGGCACTCGCCTACCCACGGTTCACGCGCACGGCCTAGGCTTCGACCTTGTGAAAGTTACTGTCTTGGTCGGAGGCGTGGGCGGAGCCCGGTTCTTGCAGGGTGTGAAATCCCTTCTCGGGGAGGACGACGAGATCACCGCGATCGTCAATGTCGGTGACGACGTGTGGATGCACGGGTTGCGCATCTGCCCCGATCTGGACACGTGCATGTACACGCTCGGCGGCGGGATCGACACCGAGCGCGGATGGGGCCGCGTCGCGGAAACGTGGCATGCACGAGACGAACTCGCCGCCTATGGAGCCGACCCGGATTGGTTCGGCCTCGGTGACCGTGACATCGCGACGCATCTCATCAGGTCCAGAATGTTGCGCACCGGATACCCGTTGTCGGCCGTCACCGAAGCTCTCTGCAACAGATGGAAGCCGGGGTTGCGTCTACTGCCGGTGACCGATGACCGAAGCGAGACGCACGTCGTCGTCACCGATCCCGAGGATCCGAGCGGTGAATCGCAGCGCGCAATTCACTTCCAGGAGTGGTGGGTTCGCTACCGCGCACAGATCGAGACACACAGCTTCGCGCACATCGGTGCCGAACAGGCAAGTCCCGCACCGGGAGTGCTCGAGGCGATCGCCGACGCGGATGCCGTGATCCTCGCGCCGTCGAATCCCGTCGTGAGCGTCGGAGCAATTCTCGCGGTGCCCGGCATTCGCAGCGCGTTGCGCACGACGGCTGCGAAAGTAGTCGGCCTGTCCCCCATCGTCGACGACAAACCGCTGCGCGGAATGGCCGACGAATGCTTGTCCGTGATCGACGTCGAGACCACCGCGGAAGCCGTCGGAAAGTATTATGGTGCACGGTCGGACACGGGAATCCTCGACGGCTGGTTGATTCACTCGACCGACACGGCAACGATTCCCGGCGTCGACGTCCGCAGTGTTCCACTGTTGATGACCGATCCCGAGACGACCGCACGGATGGCCGCAGCCGCCTTGCACTGCGCGGGGGTGGACCTGTGAATTCTTCAGTGCCGCAGGACCATTCACCTGGCGGCCGCATCGAGGTCATCCCGGTACCGGGTCTTCCCGAGTTCCGACCGGGCGACGACCTCGCGGGCGCGATCGCCCGCAGCGCCCCCTGGCTTCGCGACGGCGACGTCCTCGTCGTGACGAGCAAGGTGTTCTCCAAGGTCGAGGGCCGACTGGTCGACGCGCCGATCGATCCGGACGAGAGGGACGCCGCCCGACGCCGCCTCGTCGATCAGGAAGCAGTACGCGTCGTCGCACGCAAGGGCCGCACGCTCATCACCGAGAACCGACTCGGGATCGTGCAGGCGGCGTCGGGAATCGACGGATCGAACGTCGATCGCGCGGAACTCGCTCTGCTGCCGGAGAATCCGGATGCGAGTGCGGCAGCGTTGAGATCCGCACTCGTCGGCTCGCTCGGCGTGACCGTCGCCGTCGTCGTCACCGACACAATGGGCAGGGCGTGGCGCATCGGTCAGACCGACGTCGCGATCGGAGCCGCCGGACTCGCCGTCGTCCACGCGTACGCGGGCGCCGAGGACAGCCAAGGGAACGAACTCGTCGTCACCGAAGTGGCGGTCGCCGACGAGATCGCCGCAGCCGGAGACCTCGTCAAGGGCAAGCTCGGTTCGGTCCCGGTCGCCGTCGTTCGCGGTCTCGCACCCGTGGACGACGGTTCCGTCGCACGTGACCTCGTCAGACCGGGCGAGGAGGACCTGTTCTGGCTCGGTACCGCCGAGTCGATCGACAAGGGCAGGCGCGAGGCACTGCTGCTGCGTCGTTCGGTCCGGTCGTTCACCGACGAGCCCGTGAACGCCGACGACATCAGAGATGCCGTCGGCGACGCGTTGACCGCACCCGCACCGCATCACACGCATCCCGTTCGCTTCGTGTGGGTGCGAACGCCCGCGCTTCGTGCCCGGTTGCTCGGCGAGATGAAGGAGAAGTGGAAGCAGGACCTGCGCGCCGACGGGTGGACCGAGGAGCGCATCGAGACGCGCACCTCCCGCGGAGACATCCTGTTCGACGCTCCGGAACTGGTCATTCCGTTCTGTGTGCCGGACGGTGCCCACTCCTATCCCGACGAACGCCGCACCCGCGCGGAGGACACCATGTTCACGGTCGCGGTCGGCGCGGCCGTGCAGGGGCTTCTGGTCTCGCTCGCGGTCCGCGGCCTCGGAAGCTGCTGGGTCGGCTCGACCATCTTCGCCTCCGACCTCGTCCGTACCGAGCTGGGTCTACGTGCGGACTGGAAAGCCATGGGCGCCATCGCGATCGGGCATCCACACGAGGAACTGACACCGCGCGACCCCCGCACGCCCGGAAACGAACTGGTGGAGATCTGACGTGTCCGTCACCGATGAGGCTCTCGCACTGCACGATTCGGCAGTCGATGTACTGAACGCGTGGAACACCGTGGAGTGGCACGAGGATTCGCTCCGTCACACGATGCTTGCATTTCTCGCCAGCAATCCGAACGGGTGCATGCGCGCCAACGAGGCGGGACACATCACCGCCTCGTCGTTGGTGCTGGACGCGTCGGGAAAGAATGTGCTGTTGACGCTGCATCCGCGGGTCGGACGGTGGATCCAACTCGGCGGTCACTGCGAAGAGTCGGACAGCTCCGTCGTCGACGCGGCGCTACGAGAGGCACGCGAGGAGTCCGGTATCCACGATCTGGACATCGACGCGCACTTGCTCTCTGCGCACACGCACCCCATCACGTGCTCGCTGGGGAAGCCGACGCGTCATCTCGACCTGCGATTCCTGGTGCGCGCGCCGGAGGGTGCTCGGGCGGTGCGCAGCGAGGAGTCGACCGATCTGCGGTGGTGGCCGGTCGACGCTCTCCCCGAGTCCGCCGAGGCGGACACGATCGCCCATCTCGTCGGACTCGCGGAGAAACGTTAGACGTCGGTGGAGAACCTGACTCCACCGTCGGGAAGCTTCACACCCGGCCATACCCTGGCGCCGCGCAGTAGCTCGCAGCGTGCGCCGATGTCGGCACCGTCGCCGATGACACCGTCCCGCACGAGTGCGCGAGGGCCGATGCGGGCACCGAAACCGATGATGGAGCGCTCCACCACCGCACCGGCTTCGATGACCGCGCCGTCGAAGATGACCGCGCCGTCCAGGCGGGCACCTGCTCCGACCTCTGCGCCGCGGCCGACGACCGTGCCACCGATCAGCAACGCACCGGGTGCAACGCCAGCGCTCGGATGAACGAGAGACTCGCCGCGCGTCCCGGTCAGAGCGGGCGACGGCGCAATGCCGCGCACGAGGTCCGATGAGCCCTTGACGAAGTCCTCGGGCGTTCCCATGTCGCGCCAGTACGCGCTGTCGACATGTCCGAAGACACGCTTGTTCTCGGTGAGCAGTGCGGGGAAGACCTCACGTTCGACCGACACGGGGCGGTCGCTGGGAATCTTCTCGATGATCTCGCGGCGGAAGACGTAGCAGCCGGCGTTGATCTGATCTGTCGGCGGATCCTGCGCCTTCTCGAGGAACGCCGTGACGCGGCCGTCCTCGTCGGTCGGGACACAACCGAACGCACGGGGATCACCGACGCGAACGAGGTGAAGCGTCACATCGGCGTCGGTGCGCTGGTGGGTGTCCAACACTGCGGTGAGGTCGGTGCCGCCCAGGACGTCGCCGTTGAACACCATGACGTTGTCCGCACGGAGGCGAGGCAGCACGTTCCTGATGCCACCGCCGGTTCCCATCGGTTCCGTTTCGGTGACGTACTCGATCTCCATGCCGAGCGACGAGCCGTCCCCGAAATGCTCTTCGAAGACTTCGGCTTTGAACGACGTGCCGAGCACGACGTGGTCGATACCCGCATCTTTGATGCGAGCCAACAGATGGTGCAGGAACGGCAGACCTGCCGTGGGAAGCATGGGCTTCGGAGCCGACAGGGTCAGCGGCCGAAGCCGAGTCCCCTTGCCGCCTACCAGGATAACGGCGTCAGTGTTACTTCCCGCCTCAGCTGACATCATCGGCCTCTCTCTTGTCGTCGATCTGTCGCTGTCGAAGTGCCGCAGCCACAACCACCTTCGAGCGCACGGCCAATCCGGCGCGTAGCGCCCATCGTAGGGGAGCTTGCCACAGATGCGGGTGACGATCTGCCTGAAATCGATAAGCGCTCGCGTGGTGCGCCGGGAGCATCAACTCCGGATGTCTGCCTGCTGCATGGCCTTTGGAATGGGTGACTTCCACGCTCGGCACGTACACATTCAGCCATCCGGCCGTTCCGAGCCGGTCGCCCAGGTCGACGTCCTCCATATACATGAAATAACGGGAATCGAACCCGTTCACGGAGTCGAATGCGGCGCGTCTGAGCAGAAGGCACGAGCCGGACAGCCAGCCCACTGTTCGCTCGGTCACAGCTTCGTTGTCCTGTCGGTACTGCTGCGTCCACGGATTCCCGGCCCAGATCTTCCCGAGCAACGCATGCCCCGCACCCGACGTCAGGTTCGGCACCGCGCGTGCGGACGGGTAGCGGCTGCCGTCGGGTTCGCGAATCAGCGGGCCGAGCGCACCGGCCCGCGGCCAGCGCTCCGCAGCCTCGAGCAGACCGTCGAGCGCACCGGGATGCCACTTCACGTCCGGGTTGACGACGGCGATGAACTCGACACTGTCGTCGATCTCCGCGACGGCACGATTGACCGCTCCCCCGTAGCCCAGATTCGCGCCGGTCCGAAACAGCCTGGCGTGCGGGTACTTGACCGCAGCGGCTTCGGGACTGCCGTCGGTCGAGCCGTTGTCGGCCATGATGACCAGCGGTTTCTCGTCCGTTGCCGAGTCCAGGGACTCGAGGAACTGGTCCAGGTACTTACCGGGCGAATAGGTCACCGTCACGACGGCCAGCTTGGAACTCACGCGGCAAGACTAGCGGTAGCTCCGTGTCAGGCCCGGGCGCCGACCGCGCGGAGAGCGTCGTCCAGAGCGTCACGCCAGTCGCGGAGCGGTGTCAGCCCGGCCCGCTCCCATTCCGCGCCCGACAGCACGGAGTAGCTGGGCCGCGGAGCCGGACGGACGAACTCGGCGCTCGAACACGGCCTCACACGGTCGGGGTCGGCTCCGACGCCTGCGAAGACCGCGCGTGCCAGGTCGTACCACGTCGCCGTACCTGAATTGGTGAGATGGAGGATCGGCCCGGCCGGGCGCGGAGCCGTCGCCAGTTCGAGCAGTCCGCCGGCCAGGTCACGTGCGTAGGTGGGTGATCCGGTCTGATCGTCTACGACGGTCACCGTCTCGCGCTCGCGTTCCAGACGTCGCATCGTCGACACGAAGTCCGCGCCGTCGCCGGTGTACACCCAGGCGGTACGAACGACGGACGCCGACGGCAACGCGCGCAGGACGGCATGCTCCCCCGCGAGCTTCGTTCGGCCGTAGGCGCTGCGGGGTCCGGTGGCGGCGTCGGTCTCGTACGGGGCGTCGGCGGTGCCGTCGAACACGTAATCGGTGGACACGTGAATCAGCGTCGCCGATGCCCGCGCGCAGGCCTCCGCGAGATTTCTCGGCCCGTGCGCATTGACGGCGAGTGCGCGCTGCTCGTCCGTTTCGGCCGCGTCGACGGCGGTGTACGCCGCGCAGTTGACGACCACCGACCCGGGTTCGACGGCGTCGGCTACTGCCGCCGCGTCGGTGATGTCCAGGTCGCCGCTGGTCACCCCGATCACGCGACCGACATCACTGCGATCGCCTGCGAGGGCCACCACCTGACGTCCCAACTGTCCCCCGGCACCGGTCACAAGGATGTTCACCACAGTTGCAAAGTGTGGCACGCCGTCGCTGCCTGAGCGAAGCAGTGAGATTTCACAAGTAGCCTGGTTCCTCGGGACGACGGAGGAAACGCCGAACGAAAGAGGTCACCAGGTGTCACGAGAGTCAGATGCGTCGGGGAGAGATCCACGCTCCCGTGTGCGACGCAGCGAGCCTCGTGGACGCGGTGAATCTCGAATGCGCGGTGAATCTCGAGTGCGCGGTGAATCCCGCAGGCGCAGCGATGCAGGCGAGCCCGGTGCGCCCGGACGCCCCGACTCGCGCGCCGAACGGGTACGCAGCCCTCGCCGTGACGCCGCCCCACTCTCGGGGACCACAGGGGCGAGCAGGCTCAAACCGCCACAGGTTCTCGTCGCCGCCGTGTCGGTCGTGGTCCTCGTGGTGACCGGATTCGCGTGGCGCAGCGTCGACAGCCTTCGATCGAACATCGCGTCCGCGGGCGCTCTCGGCCTCGGCGGCGGCGCGGACGGCGCCGTCGACATTCTCATGGTCGGCACCGACAGCCGCACCGACGCGCACGGCAACGCGTTGTCGCAGAGCGAGCTCGACTCCTTGCGTGCAGGCGAGGAGGTGGCGTCGAACACCGACACGATCGTGCTGATCCGCGTCCCCAACGACGGCTCGTCGGCCACGGCGATTTCGATACCGCGTGACTCCTACGTCGAGGTGCCCGGTATCGGCAAGTCGAAGATCAACGCCGCGTACGGTGCGACGAAGGAGAACAAGCGCCTGGAACTGGTGAATCAGGGTGTGTCCGACTCCGACGCGGAAACCCAGTCCACCGAAGCCGGCCGCGAGGCACTGATCGAGTCGGTGGCCGACCTGACCGGCATCACCGTCGACCATTACGCGGAGGTCGGTCTGCTCGGGTTCGTTCTTCTCACCGATGCCGTGGGTGGCGTCGACGTCTGTTTGAACGCGCCCGTCGACGAACCGATGTCCGGTGCGAATTTCCCTGCGGGAGAACAGACCCTGTCCGGCTCCGATGCGCTGAGCTTCGTCCGCCAGCGACACGGTCTTCCCCGCGGCGACCTCGATCGCATCGTGCGGCAGCAGGTGTTCATGGCCTCGCTGGTGCGCAGCGTGCTGAGCGCGAAGACGCTCAGCAACCCGTCCAAGTTGGGTCAGCTGAGCGCCGCGGTGCAGCGGTCGGTCGTCCTCGACTCCGATTGGGACATACTGCAATTCGCGACACGGCTGCAGGACCTCGCCGGTGGCAAGGTCAAGTTCGAGACCATCCCCGCCGTCGACATCAACGGCTCGACCGAGTACGGCGAGTCCATCGTCGAGGTCGACCCCGCCGCCGTGAAGAAGTACGTCGAAGGACTTCTCGACGGCACCGCGGACGAGCCGGAGTCGACGGCCGAACCCGAAGCGCCCCAGATCGATCCGTCGTCGGTGACCGTCGACGTCGCCAACGACAGCGGCATAGACGGACTTGCCAACGGCGTCGCGAGTTCGCTCGGATCGCTGGGCTACGGCAACGGAACCGTCGGCAACTACGAGGGAACGTCGGTGTCCACCAGCACGGTTCAGGCCGCCGACCCCGACAGCGACGCCGCGAAGGCGGTGTCGGCCGCGCTCGGCGGGATCGACATCACCTCCGACGACACGCTGACCGACGACACCGTCCGAGTCGTCCTCGCGTCGGACTACTCGGGCCCCGGCGCGGGTGGATCCACGACGACGACCACGACGACCGACCAGCTCGCCGCGTCGGGCGGTGAATCGCCTGCTCCCCCGATCGATGCGGGCTCGACCGGCCCCGCCTGCGTGAACTGAGCCGATCGCAACGTCTCCGATAGGGTGGCACTCGTGGCTGCGACTCTGACAGAGAAACTGCTCGACCCGATTCTCCGCACGGATCCCGCGGGTCCGCGCGTGACGTTCTACGACGACGCGACCGGTGAGCGCATCGAGGTCTCCGCGGTCACGCTGGCGAACTGGGCGGCCAAGACCGCCAACCTGCTTCGTGACGAGATCGGGCTGCAGCCGGGCGCGAAGGTCAGCGTGTTGTTGCCTGCTCATTGGCAGACTGCGGCCGTGCTGCTCGGTGCCTGGTGGGCAGGTGCCGAGGTGGTACTCACTGCCGATCCCGACGCGGAAGTTGCTCTCGTACACGGCAACCGGGTCGACGACGCCGGCGACATCCCGGAGATCCTCGCGCTGTCCCTCGACGCATTCGGCAAGCCGGTCGCCGATCTTCCCGTCGGCGTCACCGACTATGCGACGTCGGTACGCGTCCACGGTGATCAGTTCCGTCCGTCGGGTGACGGCCCGGCCCTGGACGGCCGGCCGGTCGGCGAGGTCCTCGCTGCGGCTCGTGCTCGGGCAGAGGCACATTCGCTCGCGGTAGGCGACCGCGTGCTGTCGTCGCTGTCGTGGGGCACGCCCGACGAGCTGATCGACGGTCTGCTGTCGGTGCTGGTCGTCGGGGCGTCGCTGGTGCAGGTCTCGAACCCGGACTCCTCGAAGCTCGAACGGCGCACTGCCACCGAGAAAGTCACGAAGACTCTGGGCTAGAACCTCGGGGGCTTGCCTTTGTACCCACCATCGCTCAGCCCGGCTTCGATTTCGTATTTGTTCGACGCGCCGGGATGCCTGACCTCTTCGACGAGGTATCGGACCGCGAACAGCACCCCGTAGCGCGCCCACTGGCCGGCGTGGACACTCTCGTGACGCAACACCGCGCGTGAGGTGTTGGTGCGCGTCAGATAGACCCCGCCGATCGTCGTTCCGCCGCGGCCGAATCCACCGCGCATGCCCGACGCGACGAACAGACGGTGGTCGTCGTCGAACGCGATCTTGGCGCGCCACAGGCGGGCATAACCGAGCGCGACGTAGGTCGCGACGAGCGATCCGATGCTGCCGCGTGATGCGCTCCGCACCCGTGCGTGCATAGTTGGCCTCCGTTGCGACTATCCACGCACAGGCGCGTCAGCGCATGAGCTTCGCGCGCAGCGCTTCGTCCTTCTCCAGGACCATCTGTTCGAGACCGGCCTGGAACTGCTCGATGCGCGCGCGCAGCGCCGGATCGCTCGCGCCGAGGATGCGCGCGGCAAGCAGTCCGGCGTTGCGCGCACCGCCGATCGACACCGTCGCCACCGGGATGCCCGCGGGCATCTGGACGATCGACAGCAGTGAATCCATTCCGTCCAGGTACTTCAACGGAACGGGAACACCGATGACCGGCAACGACGTCGCCGACGCGACCATGCCGGGCAGATGTGCGGCACCGCCCGCGCCCGCGATGATGACCTGCAGCCCACGCGATGCGGCGCTCGTCGCGTAATCGTGCATGCGCTGAGGCGTGCGGTGCGCCGACACGACGCCGACCTCGAATCGAATACCGAACTCGGCCAACGCTTCTGCGGCGGCCTCCATGACCGGCCAGTCGGAGTCGCTGCCCATGATCAGGCCGACCCGCGGGCCTTGTCCTGCGTCAGTCATTGCTGTGGGGATCCCATCCGTCGGTCCATACGGCGTGCGACATCCAGTGCGCCGCACGCTCTGCTTTCTCGCGCACTGCGGCAACGTACTCCGCGTCGCTCAGGCTGCCCTTCGCCGCTCCGAGCACGTTGACGTGTCCGATCTTGCGGTCCTTGCGTTCGCCCTTGCCGTAGAGATGCACCTTGGCGTCTGGCATGCGTGCGAACAGGTGGTGCAGGCGTTCGTCCATCGACATCTCCGGCGCCTCGGGGGCGCCGAGAATATTGGCCATGACGGTGACCGGGGCCAACGGCGTCGTGTCGCCGAGCGGGTAGTCGAGCACGGCTCGCAGGTGCTGCTCGAACTGCGATGTGCGGCAACCGTCCATGCTCCAGTGCCCGGAGTTGTGGGGGCGCATCGCGAGTTCGTTGACGAGGATCTTGCCGTCCTTCGTCTCGAACAGTTCGACCGCCATGGCGCCGACGACGCCGAGTTCCGCGGCCAACCCGAGCGCGAGCCGCTCGGCGTCGAGTGCGACGTCCTCGTCGAGCGCGGGCGCGGGCGCGATGACGACGGCGCACTGCCCGTCCCGCTGCACCGTCTCGACGACGGGCCAGGCGGCACCTTGACCGAACGGCGACCGTCCGACCATCGCCGACAGCTCACGGGCGAGATCGACCTTCTCCTCGACCATCAGCGGAACGCCGAGGTCGAGCTGCCGCTGCACGATCTGTTCGGCTTCGTCCGAGTCCGCCGGCATCCAGACGCCGCGGCCGTCGTATCCGCCGCGGATCGACTTGATGACGACGGGCCAGCCGTGTTCGTCACCGAACTTCGTCACGTCACCGGCCCACGTGATCTCCGCGAACGCGGGCATCGGGGCACCCAGCTCACCGAGCTTGCGACGCATCTTCAGCTTGTCCTGCGCGTAGATCAACGCCGTCGGCGGCGGCTGCACGTTGACGCCCTCGGCGACGAGCGCGTCGAGGTGCTCGGTCGGCACGTGCTCGTGGTCGAACGTCACCGCGTTGGATCCGGTCGCAGCCGATCGTAACGCGTTCAAGTCGTCGTGATGGCCGAGAACGACGTCGGCGCTGACCTGGGCCGCCGGCTCGTCGGCACCGGCCGACAGAACGCGCAACGTCTGGCCGAGTTCGATCGCAGCCTGATGCGTCATGCGCGCGAGCTGTCCCCCGCCGATCATCGTGACGACGGGCATACCGGTCGTCGACGAGCGTGGAGGAGTGGGGCGCGGAGATTGACCAGTCACGGCTTCCTATCGTGTCATGCGAGCGGTGTCCGGCGGGCACCAGTCCCCCGCGACTCTCTGAGAGATCGCTGATGATCTGCGCGCCGGTTCGCTCGAATCGCACTACGTTTCGTAGACTCCTTCGTTGTGCCTCTGATCGACAATGTGATTCATCGCCTGCCCGGACCGGTTCGGGACCTCGCGATTCGTCACAGCGAACTCATCAAGTTCGCCATCGTCGGCGGTACCACCATGGTCTTCGACCTGGCGATCTTCTACTCGCTCAGTCTGACGATCCTCGAGCCCAAACCCGTGGTCGCCAAGGTCATCTCCGGCGTCATGGCGACCATCCTCAGCTACATCCTCAACCGCGAGTGGGCGTTCAAGAATCGCGGCGGCCGCGAACGTCATCACGAGGCACTTCTGTTCTTCGCGATCAGCGGTATCGGTGTGATCCTCGCCGCTGCACCGCTCTTCATCGCCAACAATCTCTTCGACATTCGCGAAGGTCACACCAGCCTGACGATGCTGGTCATTCTCGACTTCGTGCTGAACTACATCATCGGCAACCTGTTGCAGATGGCGTTCCGCTTCTGGGCACTGCGGAAGTTCGCGTTTCCGGACGAGAACGCTCGCGGCGCGGCCGCCGGGTCCACCGACTACGACCCGACGCCCGAGGAAGCAGCCGAGGAACAACTCGGCCACAGCTGAGCCACCGCTAACGCGGCTCCCTCACCTGAGTCGGTCCGCTGCGGATCACCGGTTCGCGAAACGCCGGGAGAAACACCGAGAACAGCGCTGGCTTGCGTCGCTGCAGTTCGAGCCTCCCTCCGTCTGCTTCGACGAGCGCACGCGCCAACGCCAATCCGACGCCGGTCGAACCGGCACCCGAGAAGCCACGGTCGAAGATGTGCGGCGCGAGTTCGTCACGGACGCCTGCGCCTTCGTCGGACACCTCGACGCACACCAGCGGCTCGCGCCTGCGTTCGGCAGTCTCCAGCGCCGGGACGAGCCGTACCGCCACCGTGCAGGTGCCACCGCCGTGGGACAGCGCGTTGTCGACGAGCACCGACACCGCTTCGCGGAGACGAGATCCGGTCACCGACGCCGTCAGATCTGCGTCTCCCTTGAGTACGAGAGTGCGACCCACGTCGTCGAAGTTCGGTTGCCACTCCCCGACCACGCCGGAAAGTTCCGCGATGACGGGGACCTCCTGTGCGCCGGGCGCACCGTCGCTGCGGGACGAACGGACCAGTTCGTCGATCGCCAACGTGAGCCGGTCGACCTGAGCCATCGCCTCCTCGGCCTCGCCGACGACGTCGGGGTCGTGGTGCGTCGACAACTCGTCGAGGCGCAGCCGCACCGCCGTCAGACGACTGCGCAGCTGATGGGACACGTCGGCCACGAGCGCATGCTCGCGCTGAAGCCGGCCCGCGATCTCGACTGTCGCCGCATCGAGCACGTCGGACACGCGATCGAGTTCGGCGATGCCGTGCCGCGTCGAATCGGGACGGAAGTCGCCCTCGGCGAGGCGAGCCGCGCGGCCCGCGACGTCACGTAGCGGGTCGGACAAGCGTTTCGCTGTCAGCACGGCAATGGCGGTGCCGGTCAGGATCGAGGCCAACACGAGGAGACCGACCGCGCCGACGGCTTGCTTCTGCAGCGTGCGCATGTCGTCCGACGGCACTTCGAGGCGCAACGAACCGGACGTTCCCATCGACAGCGACTCGACGAGCGGACGCGGGACGAACGACTCACCGATGTCGACGCGCGACGCCGCGTCCTGAGGCGTCGGATACACGACGACGAGCCGGCCACCCTGCGGGATGGCCAGACGCAGCGAGCCGATGTCGAGCTCACCCTGGACCATGCCGGTGTCTGCTTCCTGAGACAGGATTTCCGACGCCATCCTGTCCAGTCGGCGCTGCAGGTCGTCGCGAGTGAAATCCTCGACCCACAGCCACGCGGTGTACATCAGGGGCAGACCGAGCAGAAGGGCCGTGATGATGACGACGGCCAGGATCGACTGCAGTATGCGGCGACGCATGTGCTTCTTCTAGTCGTTGTTGATGCGGAACCCGACGCCACGGACCGTGGCGATTCGACGCTCGGCGACGGGACCTTCGTCGCCGATCTTCCGGCGTAGCCACGACATGTGCATGTCGAGAGTCTTCGAGCCGCGCAGTTCGGCGTCGCCCCACACCTCGCGCAGGATGGTCTCGCGGGAGACGACCTGACCCGCATGGTCGAGCAGAACCTTCAGCAGTTCGTATTCCTTGTTGGCGAGCGAGATCTCGGTGCCGCCCACGAGAACGCGTCGGGCAGCCGGCTCGAGCCTGATCGATCCGACCTCGACGGGCGAGTCCTCGCCGGGGCCGCGTCGGCGCAGCAGTGCCCGGACTCGGGCCATCAATTCCGCGAGCCGGAAAGGCTTTCCGACGTAATCGTCGGCGCCCGCGTCGAGCCCCACGACGAAGTCGACCTCGTCCGTACGCGCGGTGAGCATGAGCACCGCGAGTTCGGATTTGTTCGCGCGCACCTGACGGCACACTTCCAGACCGTCCATGCCGGGCAGACCGAGGTCGAGGATCAACAGGTCGTAGTTGCCGTCGAGTGCTCGTTGCAACGCGGCAGGACCGGTCTGCTCGACCGTCACCGTGTAGCCCTCACGGGTGAGGGCGCGCGAGAGCGGGGCCGCGATAGCTTCGTCGTCTTCTGCCAAGAGCACATCGGTCACGAATGCAAGCCTACGGTTCGATTCTGTGAGAACGGTGTATTCCGGCGAACGGGACGAGGGGGCTATCGGCGTCGTCCCGCACGCCACCCGCGCTTGACAGCCCCGTCGACATCGTCGCCGTCGTTCGGCTCGTCGGCGTACACGGCATCGCGCCGGACCTCCAGTGAGTCGAACACCTGCTGGTAGAGCAGGGAGTGCACACGCTGCACCTGTGGGATGTCGTCGAACTCCAGTGGGTCGTCGGACGCGGAGGCAATGATGAGGGTGCCTGTTCCGAGCATGCGGTCGACCAGCCCGTGACGGAATTGCACGTTGCTGATGCGACCCATCGGGATGTCGATGCCCGAGTGGGTGATGACGCCCTGCCGCACCAGAACTCGGCGATCGGTGACGATGAAGTGCGTGCACTGCCAGCTGATCAGCGGAGCGACGGATCTCCAGCCGACGACGATCACCCAGATCACCGCGGTGACGATCGATGCGACGGTCGCAGCGGTTCCGTCGAGACGTGCCGAGATGACGCCGATCGCGAACCCTGCAACGGCGGTGACGGCGATGAACGTGAGAGCGGGCAGAACCAGCATCTTCCAGTGAGGGTGGTGATGCAGCAGCAATTCTTCCTCGTCGGCCAGCGCATCCTGCGGGTAGCCCATCGCTCTCACTCCTCGGGTGATTTCTCGTCCTTGTGAGGCGATCCTTCCACGAGTTCGGGCCCGTCGGTCTCCGGCGCAGGCGGCGACGCGGTCGACTTCTCGGGTTCGGGCGGCGGCCCGCTCGAGACGAGGACGTCGACCCACCTGGTGGCCGGGTCGATGTCGACCAACAACGCTTTGGCCATCAGCGTCAGCGGGATCGCGAGGATCGCGCCCAGGGGTCCGAGCACCCACGACCAGAAGACCAACGACAAGAACGTCAACGTCACCGACAGCCCGACGGCGTCGCCGACGAATTTCGGTTGGATGATCGACTGGATCACGACGTTGACGACGCTGTAGACCACGATGACGGCGATCATCAGCTTCGGCCCGCCCTGCAGGAGTCCGATCAGCGCGGGCGGGATGAGTCCGATGACGAAACCGATGTTCGGGATGTAGTTCGTGATGAACGCGAGCAGGCCCCAGAGAACCGGGAGCGGTATGCCCATCGCCCACAGTGCACCGGCGTCGATGACGGCGACGATGAGTCCGAAGACCGTCGACACGACGAGATACGTACGGGTTCCGGACGAGAACCTGCGGAACGCGTCGGCGATGTCCGGACGCGTGCGCAGCAGTATCGCTGTTCGCGGAGTGTACGAACTGGCGTCGACCGCCATGAAAAGCAGAAGGACGAGCACGAACAACAGGTTCGAGAAGATCGACAACGCCCCGGTCAGAATGCCGTCGACCAACCCGAAAATGGTCGACGCGTCCAGCTTCGACAGCAGGTCGTGAATCTGATCCTGACCGATGCCGTTGTCCGACAGCAACTTCTGCACGTCCGCGACGAGACCGTCGAAGTCGTCGGCGTAGGTCGGGAGCAACGTGGCGAGCCGCGCGGTCGAGAACACCAACGACAGGACGAGGATGCCGAGGATCGCGTACACGACGAGAATCGCCAGCACGGTCGCGATCCAGTTCGGCACCCCTGTGCGGCGCAGCCACTCGGGAAGCGGATGGACGACGACGGTGAGCATCAGGGCGAGGAAGGTCGGCCCGACGACCCCCGCGAACGCGCGAGTTCCCGCGACGGCGACGACGAGCGCCGCGATACCGAGCAACACGATGACTCCGCGCGGCATCGACCACGTCGGCGATTGCGGCTGTGCCATGACTCCCCCCGGGGCACTCGAGAAACGCAGCACCGACAGACGCTGCTCCAGGCGGCCGGTCCGCACTCAGTGTCGCCGCACCCTCTCGCCGCACACATCATCCGGTACGGATGATGTGTGCTCTAGCCCGCTGCTCGAGAATGGGAGACAACTTCGAAAGGGGCGAAGCACATGAGCGAACAAATCAAGACCGAAGGAGCCAGGCCCAGGGGCAACCACCAGGCTGCCGCAACAGGGGGATCGATCGCGGCGGCCATCATTCTGCTGACGGTCGGAGTTCTGTCCATCTTCCAGGGCATAGCCGCCATCGCGAAGGACGACCTGCTGGTCGTCGGATACAACTACACCTACGAGTTCGACATCTCGACGTGGGGCTGGATCCACCTGGTCGTGGGCGTCCTGCTTCTGCTGGCCGGTATCGGATTGATGTCCGGTGCGACGTGGGCACGGTTCGCCGCGATCGTGATCGCATCGCTGTCGATCATCGCCAACTTCCTGTGGCTCCCGTACTACCCGCTGTGGTCCATCCTCATCATCGCCATCGACCTGGTCGTGATCTGGGCGGTCGCCACCTGGGAGCCGGCGCGAGCCCAGACACTCTAGGAGTCGATCTTTCGTCAGTCGGACTCGATGGCACGGAGATGCGTCACGTCGCCCGCGGCGACGGGTACCGGTTTGCCGGTCTCGTCGTCGCGGACGACTATGCGCCCTTGCTGATCGACGTCGACCGCCTCGCCGAGTATCTGCTTGTCACCCGGAAGTTCCACGCGGACGCGACGGCCTACGGTGTCGCACCGTTCGCGATAGCGGCTCGCGAGGTGGTCGGTGTTCCAGCCCGAGTTCTTCCACGAATCGACCTCGGCGCCGATACCCCGCAGAATCGCACGCAGGAGGGTGTCGCGGTCCGTCACGGCAGCGTTCTCCAAGGCGAGGGACGTGGCGGTCGGGACCGGCAGCTCTTCCTGCGTCATCGAAACGTTCAGACCGATACCGACCACGATGGCAGGTGTCTGCCCGTGGACGGCCACCTCCGCCAGAATGCCCGCGACCTTACGGCCACCTACGAGAACGTCGTTGGGCCATTTCAACGCCGCGTCGACGGCCGCGACAGTACGCAACGCGTCGACGACGGCAACTCCGGTCAGAAGCGGCAGCCACCCGAGAATCGACGGGTCGATGCCTGGGAATTTCACGAGAACCGACATCAACAATTGTGAACGCGGTGGACCCGAGAACGACCTGGAGTGCCTGCCGCGACCGGTCGCCTGATGCTCGGCGACGAGTGCCGTCCGGTCCGCGAGGCCGGCCGCATTCGCGATCAGATCGGCGTTCGTCGACCCCGTCTCCTCCACCACATCGAGCCTCGACCAGGAAGCTTGCGGTCCGTCGACGAGAGCGCGCCGAAGTGCCGAGACGTCGAGTGGGGGTCGATCGAGATTGGTCCACATGATTCAAGAGCATATTGCCCCGTCGAACCCGTCGATTTTCGTACTCGTCGGTAGCCTGCCGGAAGTGCATCGAACGCGCCCCTCGGTCGGGATGCACATCACAGCCGTGGTTAAAGTGTTTGCCCATGACCAGTGTCCAGGATTCGACTGCGCAGGGTTCGGCCGCCACGCCCGACATTCACACGACGGCGGGCAAGCTCGCCGACCTGCGTAGCCGCCGCGAAGCAGCGATGGCACCGTCCGGCGAAGCCGCGATCGAGAAGGTGCACGCCAAAGGCAAGCTGACCGCCCGCGAGCGCATCCTCGCGCTGCTCG
>NZ_QGNK01000016.1:0-125258 GCF_003336925.1 Rhodococcus sp. Eu-32
CGAAACGATCGCGGTACGCGTCGATGAACGCGATCATCTCGTCGTGGTCCGGTCGAGTTCCGAGGCGAAAAACGCGCTCGCCGATTTCAGTAGCTCGTTCGTTCGCTCGAGTTCGGCGACCCGCTTCTTCAGCCTGCGGATCTCGTTGTGCTCGTCGCTGCTGGCCCCCCGCCGTTCACCGGCATCGACCTGGGCCTTGCGTCGCCACCTGCGCAGCGTCTCTTCACCGATCTGCTGCTTCGAGGCGACCCGGCGAATCGCCTCGAACTCCGAGAGCTCGGCGTCGGATTCCAACACCGTCTCCACCATGCGCACTGCTCGCTGCCGGAACTCCGGCGGGTACTGACGTGGCATAGCTCCATCCTCCTACAAAGAACGGAACAAAACCTGGGGTACTTCAGATCGGTGCGGGGAGGGCTGCGGCTTCAGCTGGGGCTGGAGGTGGAGACGGCGGCGGGGTGGTCTGAGGCGACGTGCTCGTTGTGGTCGGCACCGCGCTTGCGGAAGTGTCTGCTGTCGGCGAGGTTTGTGAAGGGGAACAGGCGCCGAGGATGAGTGCGGCAACAACGCCGAAGACGGCGACCATGGTCTTGGTGTTCATAGGATGCTCTATTCGCAACGGGGGGCTCGAAGCCGATCCAGGTGACGAGTCGACGTTCGGGGTACTGTGGTGTCTATCGCTGAGACCCCACGGTTCGTTTCGTCGGCATGCCTGGACTTGCGGCCCTATAGTGCGTTTGTGAGAAATCCCTACCTATCCGGTGTCGGTTCATGGCGTGGGCTTGCTTTGGTGGCAGCGCTGATTCTGGTGATGGCGGTGTCGGCCGGATGTGGTTCGACGGGCGGCACTGCAGTCTCGAACTCGGAAGCTGAGACGAGGGTCGAGTCCAGTTCGACGTCGCCGGCGGCCCCCGAAGATCCGAACGCGTTGGGGTCGGAGGTCGCCTTCACAGGCGATGGTGTGTCCATCCGGGTCGCTGTCTTCGGGTTCGATCCGGTTGCGGCGACGCAAGCGCCGGCTCCGTCATCGGGAGGACATTGGGCGGCGGCCGACGTTCGTACGTGCGTGGATACCGCGTCAACGCCGGTCTTGGTGAGCTGGTCGGAGTGGTCGCTGTTCGATGAGGAGAGCGGTCGGTATCCGTCTGCGAATCTCACGTACGGCCAGTTCCCGACTCCGGAGTATCCGTTCACGTCGGAGACCGTCAACGCGGGCGACTGCGTGAGGGGTTGGGTGTTGTTCGGCGTTGCAGGTGATGCCGTGATCGATCGTGTCAGGTTCACGCCGAACGGCGAGGTGAACGCAACGTGGTCGACGGCGGGCTCTGTCGACATTCCGGACGCCGTGCAGGAGCCAGTCGTTATGCCCCAAGCAGTGCCCTCCCCAAAAGTCGAAGAGCCTGCCGAGCCGGTTTCCGTTGTGACAGTGGGCGAGCCTTGCTCGCAGACGAGCGCAGTGGGTGTGGATGAGTACACCGGTGAGAACATCGTGTGCGTCTACCTCGGCGCGGGCGGCGGTACCAAGTGGGTAGGCAGTGTGCCGATCGTTGGCGTCAATCAAGTAGGAACTGCTTGTGATTCATCCTCCGGCAATGCATCTCAGACTCCCGAAGGGCTTGCAGTCATGTGCGTCGGAGACGAATGGACGTACGGCCCATGAAGTACCACGCCTGCGTCGCAGCCTCGAATCCAGTTGCTATGTCAAGCGAAGCGTGATGTAGGAAGTTGCACCTCTTACGGGCGAAGCGGACTCTGAGAGAAGACTCGGGTCTCACTCAGCTGCCAATGCCTCATGCGGCGATCGGCGCGATGCATTCAGACAACCCACCTGTATGCAGGTCGAAAGACATTGCTTTGAATGGATTTCTAGAAGCCGCCTGGTCCGTTCGTTGGTCCGAGCAGGCCCTCGGGGAGGTCCCATTCCCAGCCGTAGTCGGAGCGAGGCAACTGGAGGAAGATGTTTTGGATGTCGGGCGCCACATCCATGGCATAGGAACCGACGTAGTTCGACGAAGGTGCGAGTTGGCCCGAGAATGCGTCGGTGTTCATTTCGTCGCAGTTCAGTCCGGCGGTCGTCACGAGGTCGGCATTGACGGTACCGTCGAGATTGGTGGCGCTCCATCTGCCGGCGGATAGCGCCCAGTCGAACAGACTGGATACGCGGCTATTTCTGGAGCCCGTTACCGCGGTCGAATATGACGGCGATGTGGTGACCGCAATGTCAAACAACAAGTAGACGCCATTATTTGGTTCGAATTCCAGAAGCCCGCACACGTATCTGACATTCTCCGATTGGTCAGCGTGAACGTGATCGCCGGCTCGCCGTTCGCGGCGTCGGCCACGCCTGCTGGCTCGCCGAAAGTTATCTCGCGCTCATCGACACGACCTCGATCACGCTTTCCACAACTTTGGGCAAAGCTTCGGGAGTCTCCGAAATGGCTTTGACAGAGACAGATTCGGTCCGACTTCGACAGGAAAGCTACGAGCGTGCCCAGACCGAAGTGGATCCTTCGCAATTGGGATGGTCGCCGGCTTAGTGCAGAGCGGTGCTCGGCGACAGCATCCGGGTGGCCCACGGGCTTGATCGACAGGAGACCCGCGGCGTAGTGGCGTCGACGGCGATGCGACGGTTCCGTAGGTCGGAGGAGAGCGCTGGAAGCGTCCCGTCACTGAAGTGCCGGCGACCTATGCCTGGTGGTTGGCAACTGTTGGTCGGGAGGCGAGTTCGGTGCGCAACGCGGTAACCTGTTCTATCAGTTCGGCGACTTGCTGTTGTGTGGCAGCCTGATTGGCTTCGTCCTGCTCTGCGACCTTCTGAACAAGCCATGATGCGAGTGTCGCGGTGACTACTCCGAGTAGGGCGATGCCCGCGACCATAGGGCCGACTGCGATGCAGCGGCCGGTCGCGGTGGTGGGGGTGTAGTCGCCGTAACCGACAGTAGTCACGGTGGGAACGGCCCACCAGAGTTCGTCGGGAAAGGTTTCGATGTTCGCGCCCGGTGTGCCGCGCTCGGCGTCGAGCATAGCCAGCGCGGCGACGAAGACGAGCAGCAGGGTGCCGCTGACGGCGTACGTCACGACGCGACCTCGCAGTGCGCCGCCGATGGAGCGTTGGAGAAGGCTCACCAGTGTGAGAAGCCGAAGCAGTCGCAGGGGCCGCAGGACCGGAAGGATGACGATCGCGAGTTCATGCAGGTGCAGTGCGAACCAGTGTGTTCGGCGTTGGGCGAGAGCAAGACGCGCGAGGTAGTCGACACCGAACAGCGTCCAGATCGCCAACACGGCGTGCTCGGTGAGTTGCGCTCCCGCACCGACCGGTTGCGAGAGCACGGTACAGGCGTAGATCGCGAGAAACGACAGCGCGGCGCCGGCGAGGGGCCATTCGGTGCTTCGCTCCCACCGTTCGTAAGTCATGAAAAGGCCCTTTACTGGTGAAACACGTTATGGCCGGGCCTAATACAGGCATCGCGCTGCACGCCGTCGCACTGGTCGTTCGATCGAATGAATATCGTTTCCCAGAGCCGCGGTCGTCGGCGTTCCTCGTTAGTCTGGCCTGTTCACAGGGAGTCCGACGAGGAGCGTGCATTCGTGAGTTCACCGATCCTGACCAAGGGCCAAAATATTCCGCTGTCGGCTGAGGTGACGGAACTCGACGTCATCGTGTCGTGGGTCGACCCGGAGCGCGATCTCGATGCGTCGGCGTTGCTCGTAAATGCGGCGAACCGAGTCCGGTCGGATGCGGATTTCGTCTTCTACAACCAACCCGAGTCAGCGGAGGCGTCCGTCCGGTATTTGGGCAGCAGCAGCACGGACGAGGGCAAGCAGGAGCGAGTGTTCGTGCACCTGGCGTCCGTGCCCGCCGAAGTCGAGAAAATCGTCATCGCGGGCAGCTCGAGCGAGCAGGAGCTCGGAGAGTTCGGCAAGCTGGCTTTCCAGGTCCGGGACCAATCAGGCTCGGTGCTCGGTGAATTCGCGACCGCAGATGCGTCGTCGGAACGGGCGTTGGTGTTTGGGGAGATCTACCGGCGAGACGGCGGATGGAAGCTACGGGCGGTCGGGCAGGGGTGGGAAGCGGGTTTGGCTGGGCTGGCGCAGGACTTCGGAGTCGATGTCGACGACAGTGACTCGAGCGAAGCGGTCGACGACGTTGTCGTAGTCGAGGTCCCCGACGCGCACGTCCAAGCCGTGACTCCGACAGGTGATGTCGTCGGTGTCGCGGTCGTCGACGTCGAACCGCCGAAAAGCGGTGTGCGGACCAAGAAACCGGTGGTGAAACGTGCTGCACTGCCGCAGTTCACTCTGGCGGGTGGTGACGGCTGGAACACCGCTCGGTTGTTCTCGGTATCGGGTGTCGGATCCGGCGAGGAGCAGGAGAAGCGCGCTACGTCGTCGCTGATTGCAACGATGCAAGCGGTCCGCCCGTTCGCCCGCGCGATTTGTTCTCGCGCCGGCGCTCCTGCAGGACCGTTCGAGGGCTACCTCGAAGTGCCTTTCGTGAAGGGCGAGGGCAAAGTCATTCCTGACGGGGTGTTTCGAGTGTCGCGGGCAGGCCACGTTTGGACGGCGTTGCTCGAAGTAAAGACCGGCACCGGGAAACTGCAGAAAGAGCAGCTCGAGAATTACCTCGATGTGGCGAGGCGGCAGAAGTATGAGGTCGTGCTCAGTCTGTCCAACGATATACCTGCGTCGACGGGTGAACTACCGGTCCAAGTCAACAAAACCTTGCTGAAGAAGGTTGCGCTGCGGCATATCTCGTGGTCCGAGGTCATTCATGAAGCGCGCATGTTGTTGTCGCACGGCGAACTCGCCGATCCGTTGCAGGTGTGGATTCTAAGCGAGTTCGTCAGATACTTGACGCACCCGAAGTCCGGTGCCACCGAGTTCGTCGACATGGGCAGGCATTGGGTTGCGGTCCGGGATTCGGTCACGGCTGGAACGTTGCGTAGTCGCGATGTAAAAGCGTTGGCGGTGGCGAACACATGGGCGTCGCTGTCGAGGCATCTTGCGTTGCGGATGACTGCGGAGTTGGGGGTGTCCGTCAAGCATCATCTGCCCAGGAAGTTCGCGACTGATCCGCAGGCACGCAACGAGTATTTGGTGGACAAACTAGCCACTGCTGGGTGTCTGTCTGCGACGTTGCGGGTTCCCGATGCGGCGGGTGATTTGACTGTGGATGCGGATCTGCGGACCAACAAGATTCAGTGCACCACCAGCATTGCGGCTCCGGAGGAGGGGACTGCGCTGCGGCGGACGAATTGGCTGCTGCGGCAGTTGAAGAACGCGCCGGCGGATATTCTCGTCGAGGCCGTCTTCAGTGATGTCGGCGAGGTCTCGTGTGAGAATCTCGCGACGGTGCGGGCGGACGCGAAGTCTTTGACCAGTGGGCGGGTCAGCACCTTGGAGCGGTTCACGCTGACGTCGTCGACCAAGATGGGCAGCAAACGCTCGGGTTCCGCGGCCGGGTTCATCGCCAGCGTCACCGAGGGTCTCGACGGCTTCTATCGGGACGTTCTTCAGCCGCTCAAGCCGTGGGTACCGTCGGCGCCCGAGGCTCCGTCGGAGGAGGACGAGCTGTAAGAGTGCCCGTCCGACGATCGGATAGCTTCGGTGACCTGCACGAAACTGGCGGTCGACGGTAGGGAGCGTCGCCAAAGTCAGCGCCATGGGTTGCTTTCGTGTAGTCGCTCAAGGTTTCTGGGTCCTTACCAACGGAATTTCGCATACTCGCACTCGGTGTTCGTCAGTGGCGCTCACGTGCAGCCCGGCACGCGGCACCCATGGAGTTACGAAACGAACTGGAGCGCAGGGGCCTTGCGTTCCGCATCGCCCGTGACACCGGACAATTTCGCGACGTTCTCGTAACCACCGGAGAAGGAGACCCACTACCGGTGTTCGTGTCGATCGCCGACGCCTTGTCGGCGGAGGACCCCCGTGCACTCAGTGACGGCCGCATCGAACGGCGTCGACGTTCCGAGACTCGACGGCTCGGGCGTCCTGCATCAGGGATCCGCACCAGCGATGCATGCTCGTGCTCATGGTGTGACGATCGAGAAAGAGGTGTCGGGTCGGGTGGTCAGGTCGGTAATTCGTTTGATGGTCGAAGTGTCGCCGTCCATGGTGGCCTCGGTGTCGTGGCCTGCGAGTAGGCCGAGTAGTTGCGGCTTCGTCAGCTTGACCGTGAGGTCGGCTGGGTCCGTTCGACGTGTCGGGTAGTGGATGAGGGCGCCGTTGTGCAGTTCCATTCGATAGATTTCATCGACGTCCGTGAAATGCCAACGGATCGAAATCGTTGTGTCCCAAGCTTTCGGGCCATCGATGCGGATGGCGATACTGTCGAACACCTGCGTGATGGTGAGAGCTCCCGCCATTCCAGCTGCGCTGACTTCCGCTGGGTGGTTCGATCCGTTCACCTCGTCCGCGCCGACGAGGAAGTTATTGCGCCAGGTTGCGCATTCGGAGCCGTATCCCAGGCGTGTCAGCACGCTCTCGAGTACCCCCTTGGCCTCAGCGTGGTCGGGCTCGGCGAACACCGCGTGGGCGGCGAGTTCGGCCGCGAAGCGAAGGTCGCCTTCATCGGCGAACTCCTTCGCTCGCGCCACCGCTACATCGATGCCTCCGAGCGCACGGACGTAGCGTGCGCCCGCCGCCTGCGGTGGGTGTTGCCATAGGTGCGCGGGGTTGCCGTCGTACCAGCCGATATAGCGCTGATAGATCGCTTTGACGTTGTGGCTGACCGATCCGTAGTACCCGTGGGTGTGCCATGCGGCGTCGAGTGCGGGCGGCATCGAGAAGTCTTCGGCTATCTCGGTTCCGACCAAACCATCGTTGAGTAGCCGCAATGTCTGATCGTGCAGGTAGGCGTACAGGTCTCGCTGCTCGGTGAGGAAAGTGACGAGCTCGGTGGTGCCCCAGGTCGGCCAGTGGTGCGAGGCGAACGCGACGTCGCAGTCGTAGGCGAACAGTTCTATTGCTTCGGCGAGGTATCTCGACCAGTTGCGTGCGTCGCGAACTTCCGCGCCTCGCAGTGTCAGCAGATTGTGCAGGTTGTGCGTGGCGTTCTCTGCAAGACACAGAGCTCGGTGGTCGGGGAAGCAGAAGTTCATCTCCGACGGCGCTTCGGTGCCGGGCGTGACCTGGAAGGTGATACGAACGCCATCGAGGGTTTCGGTTTGCCCGGTGTGCGTGATGTCCAGCGTAGGGGCGAGGAGGCCGACAGTTCCAGTCGATGTGCTGGGCCCGAGCCCAGCGCCCAGTGTTCCGGTTGCGCCCACCGGAAGTACGACTCCGGTGTGATACATCCCCCGGCGCAGCATGGCGTTCCCGGCATATACGTTTTCCGAGACTGCGTGCTCGAGAAAATGCTCTGGCGCCACGATCGGCACCGTGGTGTCGGCGTCGACGACGCCGAGCACACCACCGAAATGATCGATGTGCGAATGTGTGTAGATGACGGCGGTCACCGGGCGGTCTCCACGATGTCGGCGGTAGAGCGCGAGGCCTGCGGATGCACATTCGGCCGACACCAAGGGGTCGATGACGATGACACCGGTGTCACCTTCGACGAGGGTCATGTTGGACAGGTCGTAACCACGAATTTGGTAGATCCCGTTCGTGACCTCGAACAGTCCGTGGATGGCGGTGAGCTGCGCTTGCCGCCACAAGCTCGGATTGACGGTGTCGGGGCATTCTCCCGCCGTCGCGGTCTCGAAATTCGCAGCGTCGTAGACCAACCGGCCGTCTGGAGTGCGAACTCGAGCGGGGTCCAGAACGTCGATCAGACCACGGTTGGCGTTGGCGAAATCGGTGCGGTCGGCGAAAACGGCGGACATCGATCCTCCTCGGTGGACACAGGATTGCGAAGGTGTCGACCAACGGGCATCGATAACCCAATCCGGGTTGGCGGACGAGATGCTGCATGCCGTCGCGAATCGGTGACCGCGATCTGTTCTGACTGACAGCATGCACCCACACAGAGATGACGACCTCGCCCGTTACGGGTGAGTGTTGCGTGCTCGAGGTCTGCGGGCGGATAGGCGGCCCCGTTGCGAATCCAGGGAAGACGTTCCCCAGTGGATTTCGATTTACGGGCTACCGCGGCCGGCGTCGAAATGGCCGGATCGGTGTCACCGGATCGGCTGGGTGGTGGTCTTTCTTGGCCCGGTAGAGCGCGTCGTCCGCGCTCGACAGCAATTCCTCGACTGCGCATCCGGCGTGGTTCTGTGCGATACCGATGGAGATGGAGACGCCGATCTCGCCGCTGGCGGTGAAAATCGGCGCCGCTGAGGACCGGTGCATCCGGTCGGCCACATCGGTTGCAGCAGTGGCACTTCCGAGTTCCGTGCGCGGGAACAAGGCGACGACGAATTCGTCGCCACCGATGCGGCCGATCACCATCGACGAATCGCATTCCGCGGACAGACGTTGCGCGTTCGTGCGGAGCACGAGATCGCCGGTGATGTGCCCGTACGTGTCGTTGATGGTCTTGAAGTCGTCGACGTCGATGAACAACAACGCATCCGGGACCGACAGCTCGTCGGAGATTCGGGCGATCCGCTCGAACAGGGCGGCCCGATTCAGGACACCGGTGAGGTCGTCGAGCCGGGATCGGATGAGCAGTTCTCGGTAGGCCTCGATCGTGCTCGAATGCGCCCGCGTTTCCTCGGTTACATCGCGATAGCTGATGGCAACGACGTCGTCGACGCAGGTGGCGGTCACTTCCATCGTGGTGCCGGGAAGGTAGATCGACTCGGTGCGCAGCGTCACCTCCCCTTCGGTGCGGAGGACTTCTCGGTGCAGGTAATCGAGATAGGTGTCCTTCAACGCCGGTAGTACGTGGTGGATGTGGTGGCCAAGGACGTGGCTTCGGCGAACGCCCAGGTGCTTCTCGCTCTGCGCGTTGATGTAGCGGACGGTCATGTCACGGCCCAGAATGACGAACCCGAGCGTGACGTTGTCGAGCACGTGGGTGAGCAACGCTTCGCGACCCAACTCCGGGTCCAATTCCAGAACGACTCCGGTGAGCACGTCCGGGCCGCCCCAGGAGCCGGGTTCGATGGCGACGCTACGCGTGAGGATGTAGCGAATCTCGCCGTTGGGGCGGCGAATGCGGTAGACGCATTCGGCGCCGATGGAGGCCAACGCGTCCCGGTACAGGTCGGCGACGACGTCGTGATCGTCCGGGTGGACGCGCTCGGACCAGATCTCGAACGGTGGCCGGTCCCCGGTGTCGTCGAACAGCGCGGCGGCCCTGGCGTCCCAGGTCATTGTCCGGGTACCGACATGGAATCGGGTGATGCCGATCGTCGGACCGTCGGGGTCGATTTGCGACACACCCGGGGCGGCCGGTGTGATCTCGTCCATCGCTGTACCTCGTACCCATCACCCCGACCGGTAAGAATCCTCAGTGTGCACGTCGACACCGGTTCCGGGGTCGTTACAGGCGTCCTGACCGAAAAATATCCGGCTTGCCCGGCGTTTGGACCGGATCGGACGTCGTGTGTGGGATCGGCACGTCACATCCACGGCATGTCGGGGTCGAGCGGGTGGGAGATCACGCCGTCGTCGGGCTCGAGGGGATAGGCCGCGGCGTGGACGGGAGTGCTGGCGGGTCCCATGAGATCGACGCCGCCGGGCTGGGTGAGTGACGTGCCCGGCTCGTACAGTTCGATCTGTTCGGGTACGTCCCCGTCCGGGGCGTCGCAGGCCACCATGGGCCATGCATTCGCGCAACCGATGCGGTCGCGGACCTGCACCGTCTCCGGGATCTGCGGCGCGCCAGCATGCGCAGGTGTTGCTGCGGCAGTGGAACTTTGCGCGAATGCGACACCGAACCCGAGGGCGACGCCGATAGCGGTTGCGGCTGCGGTGCGGGTGGTGATCGTGGACATTGCGGGACTCCTGTAATCGGGGTGTGTTTCGGACGAGCTCTACTTTTGCCGGAAAGTCCGTGCCCGATAACACCCCCAAGGTGGACGTTCGTCGACCCGTGTGGGGGCGTCGAAGTAACCCTGGGTGCGGTTCCATGCCGCACACGTGCGTTCAGGGGCTGTACTCGAACGACACGCAGACGACAGGTGTCGAATCGGCCACGTCGAATCCGTGTGCGCGCGCGAAGTATCGACGGTGACTCTCTCGCCACTGCTCGATGTCCGCGTCGCCTTCGCCCTCGGATTGTGCGAACTCCCACGTGACTGCACCGAAGGTGGTCACCACGACTGCAGTGATCGTCAAGTAACCGATACCGCGACCACTGCTGTCGACGAGGACCATGCGTTCGCCGACATGTTCCAGTTCTTCGCCCTCGGCGTCGTACTCGGACCGCAGCCCCGCCGTGCCGCGTTTGAGTCCCTGCCGGATCAGCGACGTGAGCCCGTCGCGACTCGCACCCGGTGTTCCGATCTCCATGACGCGGAGACCGTCGATCCTCGGAAACATCTTGCTCCTTGCTCTGCGCGACAGTCGGGCTCGACCGACTGGACCATCGTGCAACAGTAGACGGACGTACGCAGTCATAATCGATGTGTGACTGCCGACCTTCCGAACTTCCGATTCAACCCTCGCGCATACGAACTCGGCTACTTCGTGAACGAATCGGGGAAGTGCGATGCGTGCGGCCGGGAACGCGAACTGAAGTACCGTGGCTCGTTCTACTGCGTCGACGAGGTCGACTACCTGTGCCCGTGGTGCGTCGCCGATGGAACCGCCGCGCGCACGTTCGGAGGTGAGTTCAACGACTGGATCGGGATCGAGGGGGTTCCGTCGTCGCCCGACGAACCGATCACCATCGACGTCGACGAATCGCGTGAAGTCTCCGAGCGGACACCGTCGTACCCGACGTGGCAGCAGGAGCAATGGAAGTCCCATTGTGGGCGTCCATGCGCGTTCGTGGGCGATGTCTGCGCTGACGACCTTCAGAACTACCTGCACGAACACGATTTCGCAGCTGACGTGAACGGCGGCACCGGCTACGACACGACGGTCGTCCGCTCCTTCCTCGAACGAGAGGGCGACCTGGCGGGGTACCTGTTCCGGTGCCTGTCTTGCGGTGCGCACCGCCTGCACGTCGACGCGAGCTGACCCGCGGTTTGCCTGTCGACCGATCGGGCACCCGAACAACATGACTGCATACACCGGATTCGACACCATGCCCATCGCCGGGACGTGGCGGGCGGGCAGCTACGGCGAGGTCTCCGACGACGTGAACCCCTATTCCGACGAGACCTTGACTTCCCTCCCGCTCGCGAACGCGGACGACGTCGACGACGCGTTTCGCGCTGCTGCCCGCGCCCAACGTGACTGGGCTGCCACGCTGCCGACCGAGCGGGCCGAGGTCTTCTTCCGTGCCGCCCAGGTGATGGATGCGCGCAAGGACGAGATCGTCGACTGGCTGGTCCGTGAAGCAGGAGGCATCAGGCCGCGGGCGGAGTGGGAATGGCTCGCCGTCCGCGCGGTGATGCTCGAAGCCGCGAGCTATCCGACGCGTTCCGCCGGACGCATTCTGCCCGCCGCGTTGATCGACGGAAAGGAAAACCGAGTCTACCGACAGCCGCTGGGCGTGGTCACCGTCATCAGCCCGTGGAACTTCCCGATGCAGCTGTCGAACCGTTCGGTCGCGCCTGCGCTCGCGCTCGGAAATGCCGTCGTCCTCAAACCCGCCAGCGATACCCCGGTGACCGGTGGGCTTCTCCTGGCCAAGATCCTGGAGGAGGCAGGACTTCCGAGCGGCGTGCTGTCGGTCGTCGTCGGAAAGAGCAGCGAGATCGGCGACGCCGTAGCGCAACATCCGACCACTCGACTCGTGTCGTTCACCGGGTCGACGCCGGTGGGCAAGGGGATTGCCGAGTCTGCCCCGCTGACGAAGATGTCTCTCGAACTCGGTGGCAACGGGCCACTTCTCGTCCTGGGCGACGCGGACCTCGAGGCGGCGGTGGACGCGGCGGTCTTCGGTTCCTTCTTTCATCAGGGCCAGGTGTGTATGGCGACGAACCGCATCATCGCGGTCGACAGCGTGCACGACGAGGTCGTGGACCGTCTGACCGATCGAGTGCGCGCGCTGACCGTCGGCGATCCGTCCGACCCGTCGACGCAGATCGGGCCGATCATCAACGATTCGCAGGTCGACTCGATACTGGACAAGATCTCGCGCGCCGAAGCCGATGGTGCGGAAGTGCGCGTGCGCGGCGAACGATCCGGACCGGCCCAGCGGGTTCTCGGGCCCCACCTCGTGCTCGGCACGAACGAGGTGGCGACCGCTGCGGAGGAGGTCTTCGGTCCGGTCGCGACCGTCATCCGCGCCCGAGACGAGGAGGACGCCGTCGCACTCGCCAACGACACCGAGTACGGACTGTCCAGCGCGGTATTCACCCGCGACGTGGACCGAGGGGTGCGCGTCGCGGCCCGGATCGACGCCGGAATGACACACGTCAACGACACCACGATCAACGACGAACCCAACACGGCCTTCGGCGGTGAAAAGAACTCAGGCATAGGCCGATTCGGTGGCGATTGGGCGATCGACGAATTCACCACCGACCACTGGATCGGGGTACAACACTCCCGACGGCAGTACGCGATCTGACGCGGGGTCAGAACTTGTCGCCGGTACGCCAGGCCATCTCCTGCAATGTCCAGGTGTTGTCGTCCGGGTCGGCGAATGCCGCATACTTCACTCCGCCACCGACGTCCTGGATCTCCTCGACGTGGACGCCTCGCTCGATCAATTCCGCTCGCGACGACTCGATGTCCTCGACGACGAGATGGAGCCCCTTCGTCGAGCCGGGTGGCATGTCGTACGCGGGCAGGCCGGTACCGATGCTTATGGAACAGGCCGAACCAGGCGGCGTCAGCTGCACGACTCGTACGCCCGGGGCGGGGCGTACATCGACGTCGGCGACGAAGCCCACCTGCTCGGTGTAGAACTCCTTCGCGAGGTCGACGTCCTTCACGGCAAGGGGGATCAGTTCGAGTTTCATGTCCATCTTCTGTCCTTGGCACTCTCTAGGGTCGGGGGACTTCAGCTTCCCATCGCCGGCGGCGTTCGTCGTCCGATTGCTCCCACCAGGGCGTTCCTCGTTCGCCGAGAGCAACTTTCGCGGCCTGCACTCCGGCTCGTGATTCGGGGGCTCCGTCCGTGCGCTTCACTTCGCGGCGCCACGCCATCAGGATCGATCTGAGTTCAGCGCCTCGGTCTTCGGGAATCGCGGGATCGGTTGCACGCCAACGTCGGCCCTTGACGATGATGTACCGCCCGTCCTCGGTGTGTTCGATCTCCTGGGACATGAAGACCAGTTAACCACCTGTCCACGACATCCCTCAGTCGTCCGACACCCAGTCCGCCATGACGTCGGCAAGGGCGTGGGCGCCGATGTTGCAGTCCTCGGGCGTCGCGTATTCGTCGGGAGAGTGTGATACTCCGGTCGGGTTGCGCACGAACAACATTGCCGTCGGCACCTTCGCCGACAGAATGCCGGCGTCGTGTCCAGCCTGGGTCGGCAGAACAGGAATGTCGCCGAGGTGCGCGAGAGCTCGCTTCAGCTTCTCGCGCGGTTCGGACGGGAACTCGACGATCGGAGTGATGGATTCGGCGAAGACGTCGAGTCCGATGCCATCGGACTCCGCGTGGCTGCGCGCCTCGGCTTCGATTTGCGCGACGAGCTTCGTCAGGGTCTCCTCGTCGGCGGCACGCGCGTCGAGCCACGCTTTGATCTCCGACGGAATAGCGTTGGCGCCGTTGGGTAGTACGCGTACCTTGCCGAATGTCGCGACGGCCTCGTGCGCTGTGGCGGCCGTGCGAGCGGTGTGGACGGAAGAGGCGAACGCCAGCATCGGATCGCGGCGATCGACGAGCCTGGTCGCCCCGGCGTGATTCGCCTCACCGGTGAACGTGAACTCCCATCGCCCGTGTGGCCAGATCGACGACGCGACCGCGATGGGCTTGTCGACCAGATCGAGGGCGCGTCCCTGCTCGACGTGCAGTTCGACGTAGACGCCGACGCGGTCGACCAGAGTCGGGTCCGCGCCGATGTGGTCGGGAGTGCGGCCTGCCCTGGCCAGTGCCTCGGCGAGGGTGATGCCGTCGGCGTCACGCAGACCGAGAGCTCGCTCGGCGGACAGGGCGCCCGTCGTCAATTGGCTTCCGACACAGGCCACGCCGAAGCGAGCGCCTTCCTCGTCGGAGAACGCGGTGACCGCGACGGGGACCGTCGGCTCGCTGCCGCGCTCGCGGAGAATGTCCACGGCAGCGAACGCAGAGACGACGCCGAGCGGACCGTCGAACGCGCCGCCGTCGGGAACCGAGTCGAGATGAGACCCGGTGACGAACGCGCCGCTCGGTTCGCCGACCCATCCCACAGGCAACCACCATGCCCAGAGGTTTCCGTTGCGATCCTCTTCGACATCCATACTCCTGCGCGACGCCTCCCCACGAAACCACTCGCGGAGCGTCAGATCGGCGTCGCCCCAGGCAAATCGGCGGTAGCCGCGGGTGTCGGCATGCTGGCCGACGTCGAGAATGGAATTCCAGAGGGAATTGAAGGAAGTCATTGTCGGGAGGGTCCTCTCGGGTCTTCGTGTCATGCGGACCGGGGCCGCAGCCACCGGTGTCGGTTGCGTTCGGAGGGGGACAGGCCACCCCAAATTCCGTGAGGCTCGTTGGCGGCGATGGCGTAGTCGCGGCAACGGTCGATCACCGGGCAGGCGAGGCACACGGCTTTGGCGCGTCGGTCGTCGTCGGCGTCGAAGAAATCCTCGACATCATGAGAACGGCACCGAGCGTGGAGCTGCCATTCCCATTCCGCGCTGATCGGCGCAGGGAGCACGACGGGTCTTTCGTGTCGCACGGTTGTCTTCCTACTCGACGTGGTTGTCCGGATATGCGGTGACTGCAAGAAATCGAATGGGGAGCGCGTCGAGACTCTTCGGCCCGTGCAGCCCTTCGCCGTCGAGTAGCAGCGAATCACCCTGGCGGAGGCGGTAGTCCGAGCCGTCGTGGGTGTAGACCATCTCGCCCTGCAGCATGAACAGCAGTTCGGTGCCCGGGTGTTGGAACCGTGGCGAGATGGTCGATTCTTCTTCCAACGTGACCACGACCGCTTCGAGTCGTCGGTGTTGTCCGCGCAGCGCACCCAGCATTTCGTAGTGGTGCCCGGCCCGGGTTCCACGCCCGACGATGTGCGCGCCGTTCCCGGCTGGGGTGTACACGGACTCACGTTGTGTGGTGGCTCCGCGAAACAACGTGGTGACCGGAACATCGAGGCCCGTCGACAGTCTCGACAGTGTGGAGAGGCTGCACGACGCCTGAGCGTTCTCGATCTTCGACAACATCGCCTTGGACATGCCCACTCGGTTGGCCAGTTCGCTCAACGACAAGCCCGCGCTGATGCGTAGATTGCGGACCTGACCACCAATGACGGTCTCGAGGGAATCGTCTGCAACATCGCACGGATCGACCTCGCGACCGGTGACGTCGTGCACCGTGTTGTCCGCTGCAGCATTGGTCATCGAATTCTCCAGGTCAGGACCCGCGCGTGATGAGTTACATCGTGATGTAACTCAACACGCACGGGCGGGGTAGCCGTATCAGTAGCGGCCGGGGATCCAGTTGGTGCCGGCAAGGGGTACTCGCGCCATCGCCGACGCCTCGACGGTCAGTGCGACGAGGTCCTCGGGCTCGAGGTTGCGCAGGTGGGACTTGCCGCACGCGCGAGCAAGGGTCTGCGCTTCCATCGTCAGCACGCGGAGGTAGTTCGCGAGCCGTCGGCCGCCCTCGACGGGATCGAGGTTTTTCGACAGCTCGGGATCCTGTGTCGTGATGCCCGCGGGGTCGCGGCCTGCCTGGAAATCGTCGTAGAAGCCGGCGGCGCTACCGAGCTCCTCGTACTGCTTGGCGTAGCGAGGGCTGTTGTCTCCCAACGCGATCAAGGCTGCGGTGCCGATGGCGACCGCGTCGGCTCCGAGTGCCATCGCCTTGGCCACGTCCGCGCCGCTGCGGATTCCGCCGGAGACGATGAGCTGCACCTTGCGGTGCACGCCCATCTCCTGCAGCGCCTGGACTGCCTGCGGGATGGCGGCCAGTGTCGGGATGCCGACGTGCTCGATGAACACGTCCTGGGTAGCTGCGGTGCCGCCCTGCATGCCGTCGACGACGACGACATCGGCGCCTGCCTTCACGGCGAGCTTGACGTCGTAGTACGTGCGGGTCGCACCGACCTTGATGTAGATCGGCTTCTCCCAGTTGGTGATTTCACGCAATTCGATGATCTTGATCGCGAGGTCGTCCGGGCCGGTCCAGTCGGGGTGGCGGCACGCCGAACGCTGGTCGACGCCCATCGGCAGCGTGCGCATACCTGCGACGCGTTCGGTGATCTTTTGGCCCAACAGCATTCCGCCACCGCCGGGCTTCGCGCCCTGACCGAGAACGATCTCGATGGCGTCGGCCTTGCGTAGGTCGTCAGGGTTCATGCCGTAGCGCGACGGCAGGTACTGGTAGACGAGGTTCTTGGACTGGCCGCGTTCCTCGGGCGTCATGCCGCCGTCACCGGTCGTCGTGGACGTACCGACTTCACTGGCGCCGCGGCCGAGAGCTTCCTTCGCCTGGCCGGACAGGGCACCGAAGCTCATGCCGGCGATCGTGATCGGAATGTCGAGGTGCAGAGGGAACTTCGCGTGCGTGTCGCCGAGAACGACGTCGGTGTCGCACTTCTCGCGGTACCCCTCGAGTGGGTAGCGCGACATCGATGCGCCGAGGAACAGTAGATCGTCGAAATGTGGGAGCTTGCGCTTGGCGCCCCACCCGCGGATGTCGTAGATGCCTGTCTCTGCTGCACGCTGAATCTCCGAGATGACACCGCGGTCGAAGGTCGCCGACTCGCGCAGCTGGGTGTTCGGTGTTGTCATGATCAGCTCCTAGTACGCGCTGGCGTTGTCGACGTGGAAGTTGTACAGCTGGCGGGCCGAGCCGTAGCGGGTGAATTCAGCGGGATCGTGATCGAGGCCTGCGGCGTCCAGCAGTCCTTTCAACTCGGCGAGATGCTCGTCGCGCATGTCCTTCTTGATGCAGTCGGCGCCGAGCGAGGCGACGGTACCGCGCACGTAGATGCGTGCCTCGTAGATCGAATCGCCCAATGCTTCACCGGCGTCGCCGCAGACGACGAGACGTCCTGCCTGGCCCATGAACGCGCTCATGTGGCCGATGTTGCCGCCGACGACGATGTCGACGCCCTTCATCGAAATGCCACATCGTGCAGCAGCGTTGCCGTCGATGACGAGCAGTCCGCCGTGGGCAGTCGCACCGGCGGACTGCGACGCGTCGCCCTTGATGTGGACGCGTCCGGACATCATGTTCTCGGCGACGCCGACACCCGCGTTGCCGGTGACCGTGACCGTCGCCTTCTGGTTCATGCCGGCGCAGTAGTAGCCGACGTGGCCGTCGATGGTGACGTCGATGTCCGTGTCCAGCCCACATGCGAGCGCGTGGGCGCCCTGAGGCTGGGTGACGGTAACCGACTTCGGTGCTTCGGGTGAGGTGAGTAGTTCGTTGACTGCGCGGGTGCCTGCGGTCTGTGCATCCACGGTCGTAGTTGCGATTTCCTGGGTGGCAATCACTGACGGTGCCATACGTACACCTCTTCCGGTTCGGGCTCGAAGATTCGGGCGTTCTCGATGCCTGGCAGGTGAGCCAGTGCGCGGTACTCGGAGGCCATGGCCACCCAGCGGTCGGTCTCGGCGATGATCGCCGGCTTGCAGGAGATCGAGTCGCGGACGACAGCGAAAGAATCGCTGTTGGAGACGAGCAGCGTGTAGAAGCCGTCGAACGTCTCGTTGAGCATGAGCAGTGCCTTTTCGAGATCGACGCCCTCGGACAGCTGCTTGGCGACGAACCGCGCACCGACTTCGGTGTCGTTCTCGCTGTCGAAGGTGACGCCGGCGCGCTCGAGTTCGTGCTTGATGGACATGTGGTTGGAGAACGAACCGTTGTGTACCAGGCACTGATCCGGTCCAACGGCGAACGGGTGTGATCCTTCTGCGGTGACGGCGGATTCTGTCGCCATGCGGGTGTGTGCGACGCCCTGCCATCCGCTTGCCTGGGGCAGTCCGAACCTGTTCGCGAGTTCGGTGGGGTTGCCCATGCCCTTGAGCACGGTGAGGTCGTCGCCGAATCCGATGATGCGCGCCTCGGGCACGGTCGCGCGAACCGCTGCGGTGATCGCGTCAGCGGACGCGGCCGCGTGCAGCACGATGGTGGGAGCGAGGTCGTGACCGGTGACGGACACTCCGACGATCTCGGTGACCGTGGCCGCGAGTTCCGTTGCGGCGATGGGGGAATCGAGCAACGAGACGGTCGATTCTCCTGCAGGCGACCACGTGGGGTCACCGTAGACGGCCATACCTGCGGAGTCGGGGCCGCGGTCGCACATCGACGCGAGCATGTCGGTCAGCAGCGCGCCGAGCTGTGGGTAGAGCGTGGCGTCACGAAGGTGAAGCCCGACGATTCCACACATGAAGGTTCCTTTCGGCGAATCGGTGTCAGAAAGCGGTGAGGTAGTGGTCGATTTCCCAGTCGGAGACCGTGTTGTGCCAGGCGAAGAACTCTTCGCGCTTGGTCTTGGCGAAGTACTCGGCGACGCCTGTGCCCGCGACGTCGAGGGCGGCGATCAGTACGTCGTCGGCTTCGAGCGCGTCCATCGCGTGCAGCAGCGTCATCGGCAGCATGTCGCTCGGTGAATCACCGCTGCCGGGCATGCCCGGGTGCAGGTTTCGACGCACTCCGTCGAGGCCGGCTGCGATGGCACCCGCCGCCGCGAGGTAGGGGTTGGCCGAACCGTCGCCACCGCGTAGCTCGACGCGGTTCTTGTCCGGCACCCGCAGGTAGTGGGTGCGGTCGTTGCCGCCGTACGTCGCGAAGCGGGGAGACCAGGTGGCACCACTCGACGTGGCCGTCGCGCCGGTTCGCTTGTACGAGTTGACGGTCGGCGCGATCAGCCCTTGTAGCGCGCACGCGTGTTCCAGGATGCCGGCGACGAAAGAGTAGGCCGTAGAGGACAACCCGAGGCCCTGCTCGTCGTCGGGGTCGGGAAAGACGGCGCCCGCCTCGTTCCACAGCGACAGGTGCATGTGCAGCCCTGAGCCGGTACGCGTCGTGAACGGTTTGGGCATGAACGTTGCTTGCATGCCGCGCTTCTCGGCGATGACCGACAGCAGGTACCGCAGAGTGATGACGCGGTCGGCGGTGGTCATCGCGTCGGCGTAGTCGAAGTTCTGCTCGAACTGGCCGTTACCGTCCTCGTGGTCGTTCGCGTAGTTGCCCCAGCCGAGCGTGTTCATGGCCTCGGAGACCTCGGTGAGGTGGTCGTACATGCGGGTGACGTCGCGGGCGTCGTAGCACGGGTTTGCGCTGGTGTCGCCGCGATCTGCGGTGACGAGTTCGCCGTCGATCCGGTTGACGAGAAAGTACTCGATCTCGGCGCCGACGTTGACAGTCATTCCCAGCTCGGCGGCCTTGCGCAGCTGTTCTTTGAGGATGACGCGCGGTGCGTACGGCCACGGCTTTCCGTCGACGTGCGGATCGCAGTGCACGATGGCCAGACCCGGCTTGATGAACGGGATCGGCGTGAACGAGCTGACATCGGCGATCGCGACGAGGTCGGAGTCCCTGGGCTCCTGGCCCATATGACCCGCTGCGTAGCCGGCGAACCCGACGCCGTCGTCCTCGAGCTGTTTGACGGCCTGGACGGGAACGAGTTTCGCGCACGGCTTTCCGGAGAGCGTGACGAACAACGCGAGGATGAACGTCGTGCCGCTGGCGTGTGCGACCTCGGACAGCGTCGGTTCCCTCTGCTCGGTCAGTGGTGCGGCTTCGGCGGTGTCGACAGCCATGGGGTTGTCCTTTTCGAGTCGAGTATCGGTAAGGGTCATCGCATTTCACCTGCTCCCTCGTACGGGTTGAGGCTGAAGAGCAGATCTCCCTCGGCGAAGCGCGAGTACCGGAAGTCCGCGGGATTCACATTGGGAAGGGACGTCTCGCCGTCGACGAGCAGATCGGCGACGAGCTTTCCGACAGCGGGCGATATCTTGAAGCCGTGCCCGGAGAATCCGGTGGCCAGGAACAGGCCGTCGACGGGGGAGGGGCCGATGATCGGGTTGTAATCCGGGGTGACGTCGTAGGCGCCGACGTACGAGCTGGTGATGCGCGGGTCCGGCATGTCGGGCAGCCGGTGACCGAGTTTCATGATGTTCTTCTCGATCGCGGCGTCGTCGGCGCGATTGACGTACTTGTCGGGGTCGATGTACTCCGGGGCCTGATGATCGGAGTTGCCCACCAGAAGCTCTCCGTTGGGCTCCCGGCAGATGTACTGCAGTCCTGCCAGGTCGGACAGCACCGGTACCTCGGGAGTGGGAACACCCTGGTCGATCAGAACCAGCTGTGCGCGTTGCGCTTTCACATCGAGATCGACGCCCACTCCCGCGGCGAGTGCAGGTGCCCACGGTCCGGTCGCGAGGATGACGTGATCGGCGTGGAGTTCCGAGCCGTCCTTCAGCGTCACGCCGTACACGCCGGATTCGTTCTGGAGGAGCTTCACTACGGGGGTGCTCTGACGGATCTTGACGCCCATCTTGCGCGCAGTGGCGGCGAACGCCATGCCCGCCATGTACGCCTCGCCGCGACCACCGAGCGGTTCGTAGGCGAAGAGCGCGAAGTCGTCGAGGTGGAGACCCGGCCACAGTTCGGCCATCTCGTCGTGCGAGATGAATTCGGTCGCGATCCCGAGAGACTGCATCATCGCGATGTTGGCTTCGAGTGGCTTGACGTTGTTCTCACCGACGCCGACGACGTACCCGCACTGACGGAACGCCATGTCGTCACCGAAGATTTCGGTTGCACGAGTGAAGATGTCGACGCCGTACCACGACATGGCAGCGAGCGACGGCGTGCCGTAGTGGCAACGGACGACGCCGCTCGACTTGCCCGTCATTCCCGAGCACAACGTGTCGCGCTCGAGCACGAGGACATCGGTTTCGCCGCGATCGGCCAGTGAGTATGCGATGGCCAATCCTTCGAGGCCACCGCCGATGATCAAGAACTTTGTCGTGTCGCTCAACGTGAAAGATCCTTTTCCCTGGCAGGTGGTGTGTACGAGTTCTGGGTGATGCAAGTTCAGTAGCGTTTCCGTTCATGAATCGCTGTTGCTCAATATGAAACAGCCCGAGTATGACATCCGCGTTACGGCCCGGTCAGCGGAAAGTGACGGATTTTCACGTCGTGAAATAGAAGTACTCGTTTCGGCGGTACTCGATGTTTCATGATCCTCGATGCCTGCAGACTGTCGAGTTGATCGATGTCGTGGGTCGCTACCTCTGCTACGAACGAATATCTCCGAGCAGTCAGGGTTGGAGTAGACGGTCGTCGATGAACCCTTCGGTGCCCGGGTACTGCTCGAAGCATGTCGCCGTCGACGACGGTGGATCGGGCGTTGGGCTCACACCTGTATTCCTGTGGGCCACTGCCGATGATCGACGCGGTCGCCGAACTTGCTTACGCTGCAGGTGGCCCGTAGAGCGTGTGCATTCCGACGCGTTCGGTGCGTGGCCGCTCGACGCGGGACAGCCGTATGCGGCGAAGTTGGGGCGATCCGGGATGATCGTGCCGGTTCCGTCGGGAGTGACGCTGCTGGAAGCGTTGCTGGACAAAGGAATCGACGTTCCCAACCTGTGCAGGCAAGGAGTGTGCGGGGAATGCAAGCTGACCGTGCGCGGCGGTGCGATCGAACATCAGGACCTGTATCTGTCCGACGCGGACGAAGCGGACGGAAGCGCCATGATGCCGTGTGTCTCGCGGGGCTCGGGCGACCTAGTACCTCGACGGAAATGTATCCCGAATGGGCCGAGCGGGTGTACACCGTGCTCGAAGACCTGCCGTTCGGCATGGCCGACTACAAGGAAGTCAGCCGCACCCGTGAACCGGCTATGCGGTGGTTGCGTGAGTACGGTGGGGTGACTTTCTGATCTCGGCGACGAGAATAGTTGCGGTTCCGGTGATCTCGATGCTGTCCTCGCGGACGAGCAGGCAGTCGCCGGGGCAGATGTCGGTGTGCCCTGATCTTGCCCGGCCGCTGTGGAGGTAGATGGCTGTGACCGAGTCGGGAGCCGTCGTGAAGGAACTTTCTTGTAGGACGACGACCTGCACGGCTGCCGTGCTGGTCACGTCGTCGACCATGATGTTGAGAGCGCTCGTGGGACCGTCCGGAATGCACGTCGGGGTCAGTGCGCCGTCGAAGGCGTACGGCGTCAGCGGCGCGATCTGGGACTGGCTGCCGTCGACATCGAACGTGACGCCGTGATCGCCGACGACGGTGAAGATACGGGCACGACCTGCGAACGCCGAGAACAGGCTCGGCGCCTCGCCGAGATCAGCGACGCTGACCCGCCACGAGTCGTCGGCAGCTAGTTCGGCGGTGATTCCGGCGCCGTTCTTCCACGGGACGCGTGTCCGGTCTTCGTCTCGAATCAGCGTGACTGGTGGTGGCATTGCGACTCTCCTTGCGGCAGCTGAACATTCGAAAGACCAGTGGGGCAGGAATTTACACATCGTTCACCACGAAGCGAGCGCTGGTAACCGGACACTTGGTTTACTAATGGTGTACCACGGCTACCCTCGCGAATTCTACTCCGGGGTGGCATTCCTACATTCTTCGGTCACTAACTAGGTGGATCACACATGAACGAAGCTATCGCCGCCGCGGACACGGCGTGGATCCTCGCCGCCTTCGCGGCTGTCTCGCTGATGGTGCCCGGCCTGGCGCTGTTCTATGGGGGCATGGTCAGTGTTCGGAGCACGCTCAACATGGCCATGATGACGTTCGGCGCATTCGCCGTCGTCGGCATTCTCTGGATCATCTTCGGCTACTCGACGGTGCTCGGGAACTCGGTCGGTGGTGCCGGAATTCTCGGTAATCCGCTCGAATTCTTCGGCTCCAGTGCACTTCTCGACGCGCCCGCCGAACCGGGACTGCCGCCCGCGCTGGTGTCGGGCTTCCAGCTGCTGTTCGCGGGAATCACCGTTGCACTGATCTCGGGAGCAGTCGCCGATCGTATGAAGTTCGGTGCATGGATGGTATTCGCCGGAGTGTGGGCGACGTTGGTCTACTTCCCGGTCGCGCACTGGGTCTTCGCGTTCGACTCGGAGGACGGGTCGGTCGTCGGTGGATGGATCGCCAATACGCTCGGCGCGGTCGACTTCGCCGGTGGTACCGCAGTGCACATCAACGCCGGTATCGCGGCCCTCGCACTCGTGATCGTGCTCGGTCGTCGGACCGCCTTCGGCAATGCGCCTCGCCCGCACAGCCTTCCGCTGACGATGCTCGGTTCCGGCATCCTGTTCTTCGGATGGTTCGGATTCAACGGCGGCTCGGCACTCGCCGCGGGCAACAGCGCGGCAGTCGTCGTGCTGAACACCGTCGCCGCTGCGTGTGCCGGAATCGTCGCGTGGCTCGTCATCGAACGGATCCGTGAGGGTCACGCGACGTCGCTCGGCGCGTCCTCCGGGCTGATCTCCGCTCTCGTCGCGATCACTCCTGCCTGTGGTGCAGTGTCACCCATCGGAGCCCTGATCGTCGGTGGCCTCGCAGGTGCCGTGTGCTGCGTGGCGGTGTCGCTCAAGTACCGCCTAGGATACGACGACGCACTCGACGTCGTCGGCGTCCACCTCGTCGGTGGCCTTCTCGGAACCGTTCTCGTCGGCTTCCTCGCAACCGAAGGCGCACCGAACGGAGCGGTCGGACTGCTCTACGGCGGAGGCGTCGACCTGCTGTGGCGTCAGGTCGTCGCTGCCGTCGCGGTCCTCGCCTACAGCTTCGCCGTCACCTGGATCATCGCGAAGGTCATGCAGAAGACCATGGGCATTCGCGTCGAAGCCGACGTCGAGCAGGAAGGCCTCGACGTGTCGATGCACGGAGAAACCGCCTACGTCCTCGACGCACCCGGTCCCATCACCCGAGTCGTCAAGCCGGAGGACGCGGTACAGGCAGCAGAATCCATCACGACCATGTCAGCACGCGAGGCAACTGCGTCCTGACCGTCACCACGCCTGCGGCGGGACTTCCTTCGGGGGTCCCGCCGTTGGTGCTGTCGGCGGAATGTCCGGGAGCGAGGGTGACATTCGGTCACTCTGAGTGAGCGGGGGAGGCCTTCGGTGCGTCGTCAGTCTTCCTCGTGATGATCCGGGTACGCCGTGATGGCGAGAAATTTGATCGGCAGACGCACCAGATCGTGCGGCCCGTGAAGGCCCTCGCCGTCGAGAAGTAGCGAATCACCCGGGCGCAGAGTGTATTCCGACTCGCCGTGCCCGTAGACCATGACACCTTCGAGCATGTAGATGATCTCGGTGCCCGCGTGTTGGAAGAGCGGAAACACCTCGCTGGAATCGGTCAACGTGACGAGCACGGGTTCGAGACGCTTGTGCTGACCACGTAACGCGCCGAGCAGTTCGTAGTGATGTCCTACCCTTGTGCCGCGCCCGACGATGACAGCACCGTGTCCTGCCTCGGTGTACACCGCCTCGCGCGCTGAATCTGCGCCGCGGAACAGCGACGTCACGGGCACGTCCAAGCCTGACGCCAGACGCGCGAGCGTGTTCAAGCTGCACGACGTCTGAGCATTCTCGATCTTCGAAAGCATCGCTTTGGAGATGCCGACCTTCACCGCCATGTCGCCGACCGACAGGCCAGTCGAACGACGCAGTGCACGAACCTGTTTCGCGATGACCTTCTCGAGATCCGGCCCGGTCGGGGTGTCTCCGGGGACTTCGCGTTCGACGGGAGCTGGGTCGCCCGTGTCTCGGTGCGTGTCGGCCGAATCAGTGGCGGTCATCGTTCGATCGTAGCCCAGCGTCCACTGAAAGTAGACGCCGGGTTTCATGTTTATTCGAACATGCGTTCGACAAATGGTGGTTTTCGGGTTAGAGTGGGTGCATGCTTTCGGGGGAGAGTGTCGCCGGTCTTGCCGACGATGTGGGGGTTGCGAGCGCACGGGGTGTGCTGCCGATTTCCGACGCGTCGCTCCTGTCTGCGGTCGAATCCATGGAGGGGGCGTGGGATTCGATCGCGGCAGTGGACTCGAGCATGCTCGTCGACGCCGACCGCCGTTCCCTTCTGGTGCGGATGGAGAAGCTTTCTCGGGCCATGTACGGCACCTCGCATACGTGGCTGACCGAACTGATCGAGAGCGACGGTCTGGCGGTACTTCCTGACCGGACCAATCCCTCGCGACTGGCCAGCCTGCTGCTCATCGATCCGAGTGTGGCGGGCAAGCGCATCAAGATTGCGGCGAAAATCGCTGATGGTCGTGCGTTGACGGGTGAGCGGTTGGAGCCGCAGTATCCCTCGACCGCCGAGGCGCATCGGGGTGGGGACATCGATGCTGCGCATGTGACGGTGATCGACGAGTTCTTCAAGGATTTGCCCGCCGCGGTCGATCACGATTCGAAGGTGCAGTCGGAAATTCTGTTGTCGGATCTGGCGAAGCAGGTGACGCCGGAGCAGCTTCGCGTTGCTGCGGCGCGTTTGCACGCGTTGTTGGATCCGGATGGGGAATTGACGGACGAGAAGGATGTGGTCGCGAAGTGCTTTTTCCGGTTGGGGCGGCAGGGTAAGGATGGGTTGAGTAAGGGCAGTTTCGTCATCGATGCGGAGTTCCGTGCCTATCTGGAGGCGATTCTGGCCAAGTACGCGAAGGCGGGGAACTGCAATCCGGATGAGCCGACACCTGTGCTGGACGAGGATGGCGCAGGCGGGGACGGGGATGGGGCGGACTCCGCGGCAGACTCTGGGGCGGATTCGGAGCCGACACTGTTCGACCGTGACGAGGATCCGGGCAGCCCCAGTGGCGAGGCTCCGGACAGCCCCAGTGGCGAGGCTCCGGACAGCCCCAGTGACGAGTCCGGCCCTGCCGGCAGTGATTCTCCTTCCGGCAGTGAATCTCTTTCCGACAGTGACGTTTCTGCCGGCAGTGATTCTTCTGGCGGCAGTGCATCTTCTGTAGACGATTCCGGCCTCGCAGGCGGGCTAGGTTCGGATTCTGACTGCGACCCCGCAGGCGACTCTGGCCCTGCCGACGAGCCCGGTTCTGCAGACGGTGCTGATTCAGCCCGTGATTCTGGCACTGCCCGTGATTCTGTGAATTCCGAGGATGAGAAGCGTCGGGCCGGGCGGGATACGCGCAACCAGGGACAGCGCAACCACGATGCGGTGAAGGCGGTACTGCGCCAGATGTTGGCGTCGGGAAACCTCGGCCGGCATCGCGGGTTGCCTGTGACGGCGGTTATCACGATGACGGCGAAGGACTTGGAAACCGCGTCGGGGCATGCGGTCACGGGCACGGGTTCGCTGGTGACGATGCGCGACGCCATTCGTATGGCCTCACACGCCCACCACTACCTGGCGATTTTCGACAACGATGGACGGGCCTTGTATCTGGGGCGATCGAAGCGTCTGGCGTCGGCGGATCAACGGATCGTACTGATGGCCCGCGATCGGGGATGCACATTCCCGATGTGCACCCGTCCTGCGACCTGGTGTCAAGTGCACCACCTGAACGAGTGGGCGACAGGAGGTGAGACCGACATCGACTCGCTGACCTTCGGCTGCGATCTGCACCATCCGCTCGTCGGTGACGGTCCGAACGACTGGGCGACCACGACGACAGGCCCCGATCATCCGCAGCCGGGTCGAACTCAGTGGCACCCACCGGCATCGGTCGACCCGGATCGCCGCGGTCTGGTGAATCATTACCACCATCCGCTGGAGTATCTGTACACCGAGTCGGAGGATCCAGAACCCTGAGAAATCGAGTAGTACGAGAGCGAGACCGTAAGCGGCACAAGACAACTAGTGCCGCCTACAGTCATGCCGTCAGTCATGCCGTCGCACAACTGCGACGTCAGACAGCCACAGCCGCCGTCTCGAGCCCGAGGCGATCGGCGATGCGCGCAGCAATGTCGGTTGCCTCGTCGACGGAGCGCGTCGAATAGTGGAGGTCGACGAACGCACCGTCAACGCCGTCCGCGGCCAATGCTTCGACGGTCGAGGCGACGCTGTCGATGCTCTGCCCCTCGGCGATGTTGATGCGGGTCTCGCGATGCAGCGCATCGGGGTCGCGTCCGGCGTCGACGGCAGCCGACCGCGCGATCGACCACAGGTACGCGGCGTACTCCGCGGGCATGTCCGACGAGTTCACCCATCCCTGTGCGCGCCGACCGATGCGACGCATCGACGCCTCCGAGAATCCAGCCAGCAGAACAGGTGGGCCACCGACCTGCGCGGGCCGAAGGTCTACGGCGGACAACGGAATGTCGAACAACGGACCGTGGTGCTCGACGGGATTTTCCGTCCACAACGTACGAAGCACGTCGAGTGTCTCGTCGAATCGCTCGGATTTGCCGGTCCACGAAACACCGACGGCGTGGTACTCGTCGCGCATCCACCCCAGACCGAGTCCGAGGACCAGGCGGCCGTTCGAGATCAGATCCAGGCTCGTCACTGCGCGCGCCAGCAAAAGAGGGGTGTGCCAGATCGCGTTCACGGTGCTCGTACCCAATCGGACGGTGCTCGTCGCGACAGCAGCAGCCGTCAACGTGATCAGCGGGTCCAAAGCAGCGGTGAATTCCGGCGGATACGGATGTTCCGGGGTGCCGCCGAGCGGATAGAGGTCCGTGGGTTGCAACGGCGTCAGGACTCGGTCGCCGACCCACAGTGACCGGTACCCGAGTCGTTCAGCGGTGGACGCGAATTCGGCGACGCGGGCGCCGTCGCTCTGCGATCCGAGCTGGGGTAGACAGATACCGATGTCCATGGTGGACCTTTCTCTCGCGTACGTCGTGTCACGAAAGACGGTGCCGGCTAGTACTTGCCGTCCGGTTGGAGTCGGCTTAAGAAGGTCCGAAATTCACGTCGGTGGGGACGATGTCCACTGTTCGGCCAGGCGCCTTCTGGTTGCGCCGGTACAGATTGGAGTACGCGATGACCGACGCGGGGGAGGCCGCACCCCACTCCTTCGGATCCCCCGACTCCGCGCTCGTCGACAGGTTTCGTCCCCGACTCAGTAGACGTCGCGCACGTAGCGTTTCTCCGCCGACAGCGCCTTCACGTAGGCATCCGCACTGGCCGGGGCCAATCTCCCGTGCTGCGCGACGATGCCTTTCAACGCGCCGTCGACGTCCTTGGCCATTCTCGACGCGTCGCCGCACACGTAGAAGTTCGCGCCCTGCTGCATCCAGCGCCACAACTCGGCGCCGTGCTCGGCCATGCGGTCCTGCACGTAGATCTTGGACCTCTGATCGCGGGAGAATGCCAGATCGAGGCGGGTGAGAAAGCCGTCGTCGACCATGGCCGTCAGTTCGTCGCGGTAGTAGAAATCGGTCGCGGCGTGCTGCTCACCGAAGAACAACCAGTTCGGGCCGGTGTGTCCGAGAGCGCGACGCTCGTGGAGAAACGCACGGAACGGCGCGACGCCCGTGCCGGGGCCGATCATGATCATGGGTGCCGTCGGGTCCTCCGGCGGTTTGAAGTGCGTCGACTTCTGTACGAAGATGCCCACGTCCTCGTCCTCGGCGTGGTCGGCGAGGTACGTCGAGCAGACTCCGCGCCGCGGCACGCCATGCACGTTGTAGCGGACCGTCGACACCGTCAGCTGCACCTCGTCGGGATCGACCTTCGGGCTCGACGAGATCGAATACAACCGCGGCTGAAGCGGACTCAGCACCTCCAACCACTCGTCGATACCTGCTCGGACGGGCAGGTGGGTGAGTACATCCACCGACTGACGACCCCAGGTCCAATCGGACAGCGCACTCTTGTTCTCGGGCAACAGCAACCGTTCCAGGTCGGCGTCCCTGGTTCGAGAATGCACGAACTTCAGCAGGGCGGGAGTAGCTTTCGCGATCTCGAGGCGGTGACGCAGCGCGGTCCGCAGCGGCATCGAGTCGTGTCCGGCCAGGTCGACGACGGTCTCACCGTCCAGTTTCGTCAGATCCAGCCACTCGTTCACCAGGGCGTCGCTGTTGCGGGGCCACACGCCGAGCGCATCACCCGCCTCGTAGCTCAACGTGCCCTCGGGAAGGTGAAATCCGAACTGGCGCACATCTTTCGCGGAACCTGGGGCGCTTATCCGTGTGTTGCGGACCAGTGCGGTCGGTAGCGGTGACTTCTTTCCGTACGTAGCAACGCCTTTAGGGACGCTCGGCGCGGCGACCACGGCGGAATCGGCGCCGGCCCGAGCATCGGACGAGCCCAGCTTCGCGAGGACGCGGTCCAGCCAGACCGAGGCCGCCTCGTCGTAGTCCGGCTCGCAATCCACCCGGCCGACCAGGCGCTCCGCTCCGAGGTCGACGAACCGGCTTTCGAGTCGCCGGGCGTTGCCGCAGAAGTCGTCGTAGTTCGAGTCGCCGAACCCGAGGACGGCGAACCGAATTCCCGACAGGTCGGGCGCCTCGTCACCGGCCAACCCGTCCAGGAACGCAGCGCCGTTGTCCGGTGCGTCGCCGTCGCCGGTGGTGCTGCTGACGAGCAGAACGTCGCGGTACTCTTTCAGGTCGGACGCTGGAAAATCCTCCATGACACAGCTTTTCACGGTGAACCCGGCGGATTCGAGCGTAGCTGCGCAGGACGATGCGAACTCTTCGGCATTCCCGGTCTGCGACGCCCACAGCACCAGAACCGGAACAATCTCGGTGAATTCGGCGGTCTCGGTGGTCTCGGCAACAGCAGGGCCGGGGGAGGAAACGTCGGCCCGAGAGTAGACGCCGGCCAGCAGCCCGCTCAACCACGCGTGCGTCTCCGGCGACAGGGGAGAAGCCGTCGGCAACGTCGGGACTCCGGCCGCCGACCCGTCGGAGCGTAAGCCCGCCAACAACCCTGCGACATACCGTTGTTCGATCAGGGGCAACGGCAGGGCCGGCCCCGAATGGTCGCCGACAAGCTGTGCGAGGGCATCGATCGGAGACATCGTTCCCCCTGTGTTCTCGGTGGGCATTGCGTTCGACCCCTGGCGTACAGCAACTTTCGTCAGTGTCACCGCGCACACCTTGAATTCAGGCTGCTGCGAGTACGGGTCGACGGCGTCGTTGGTGACGGCGTTGATCGCCAGGTACTCGCCGAACGAGTCGTTCCAATGGAACGGTGCGAAACAGTCGCCCGGGCGGACCCGGTCGCTGACGCTCGCAGGCAGCACGGCCCGACCACGACGTGACGCCACCTCGATGCGGTCGCCCGTCACGCACCCGATGCGTTCCGCGTCTAGCGGATGAATCTCGACGAACGGCTTGGGATTCAGCTTGGTGAGCTTCGCGACCTTGCCCGTCTTCGTCATCGTGTGCCATTGATGTTGAAGCCGACCGGTATTGAGCAGGAACGGGTAGTCGTCGTCGGGCATCTCGGCGGGTGTCATCGACGGTCGCGCGAAGAACTGTGCGCGCCCGGTCGGCGTCGGGAAGGACAAGCGGGGCACGCTGCCGTCGTCGAGGGTCCGCAGCGTCTGGCTGACGCCATCGTTCAGATAGCGGATGGGGTGGCGGTCGCGGTCGTCGTCGGGCGGGCACGGCCACTGCAGCGGCGTCCGCGCGAGACGTTCGTAGGTCACGCCCCGAAGGTCGTACCCGGTCTTGGGATTCGAGAAGCGTTTGATTTCTTCGAAGACGTCCTCGGCGCTCGCGTAGTCGAACGCGTCGGCGTATCCGAGTTCCGACGCCATCATCGCGATGATCTTCCAGTCGGGCATCGCCTGTCCCGGCGCATCCGTTGCTTTGCGGAAGAGCGTCATGTTCCGTTCGGAGTTGATCATCACGCCGTCGGACTCGGTCCACAACGCTGCAGGCAGGACCACGTCGGCGTATCCGCCGGTTTCGGTGTCGTCGAATGCATCCTGCGTCACGACGAGTTCCGCACGTTCGAGGCCGGCGATGACGGTTTTGCGATTCGCCACGGACGCAACGGGATTGGTGCAGATGATCCAGCATGCCTTGATGTCGCCGCCGGCCATCTTGGCGAACATGTCGACGGTGCCGCCACCGACGTCGGTGCGCAGCGTGCCCGGCGGGAGGTTCCACTGTGCCTCGGTGAAGGCGCGGTCGTCGTCGACGAGGACGCTGCGCTGGCCCGGAAGTCCGGGGCCCATGTAGCCCATCTCGCGGCCACCCATGGCGTTCGGCTGGCCGGTGAGCGAGAACGGTCCGCTGCCCGTCCGGCAGATCGCGCCGGTCGCAAGATGCAGGTTGATCAGTGCGTTCGTGTTCCACGTGCCGTGGGTGGACTGGTTCAGGCCCATCGTCCAGCAGCTCATCCAGTTGTCGGCCTCGCCGATCCATCGTGCGGCGATCCGCAGATCGTCTTCGGCGATTCCTGTCCTGGCACTGACCGCAGCCGGCGTGTAGTCGGCGAGGAAATCCTCCATGCCGTCCCAGCCGTCGGTGAACTCCGCGATGAATTCCGGATCGGTGTGTCCTCCGGCGACGAGGAGGTGCAGCAGACCGTTGAGCAGGTCGAGATCGGTGCCAGGCGCGATCGGCAGATGCAGGTGAGCTTTGTCGGCGGTCGCGTTTCGACGCGGGTCGACGACGATCAGTTTGGCGCCTTGCTTGACGCGATCCATCATGCGCAGGAACAGGATGGGATGGCAGTCGGCCATGTTCGCACCCGAGACGAAGAAGACGTCCGCGTGGTCGAAATCCTCGTACGACCCGGGCGGCCCGTCGGACCCCAGCGACTGCTTGTAGCCGGTCCCTGCACTGGCCATGCAGAGCCGCGAATTGGACTCGATCTGGTTGGTGCCGATGAAGCCCTTGGTCAGCTTGTTCGTCAGATACTGAGCCTCGATGGACATCTGTCCGGACACGTACATCGCGAACGAGTCGGGTCCGTGCTCGTCGATCAGCGCACGCAGCTTCTGTGCCGTCGTCTTGATGGTGTCGACGACGTCGGCGTCGATGGGGTCGTCGCCGCGGTCGAGTCGCACGCGCGCTGTGGTAAGGCGTCCCGGGGCTGCCAGCATGTCCGCGGTGGTCGAGCCCTTGGTGCACAGGCGTCCGAAGTTCGCGGGATGTGACGTATCGCCGACCGACTTGTCGATCACGCGGAGCTCGGAATCGGAGGGTCGACCGATCTGCAGCGTGATTCCGCATCCCACGCCGCAATACGCGCACACCGTCTTCACCGTGTCCACGCCGGGCTCGACCACTCCGGTTGCCACGTCTGTCTCCGTCACGCCCTCCACGATGCAAATCGGACGATTCGCATCCATGACACGACCGTTAGCCGCGCGTGACGTTGTCCTCACCGTCGGTGGCCGGCGCCGGTGATATTCGCGCTTCCGGCCGATTCGTCGTCTTGGACGCGCGGCTGGACTCACCCCGAAGGATGGGACGAATCGGACAAAATGGCTGGTCAGGGGCGTGTAGCGGTTTGACGTGGTGAGAGTACTCGTGCGAGAGTAGTCGGGTGTCTTCCATTCGGCTGTTCATACTCGGCTCGCTCGCGCAGCGTGGCGAGATGCATGGGCACCAGCTGAGGTTGCTCGCCGAGGAAGAGCACGTACACCTCTGGACCGACATTTCCGTGGGTGGCCTCTACGGCGCGCTCAAGCGACTGCACGCCGAAGGGCTCATCGCGGATATCCGAACCGAGCAGGCGGGAAACTTCCCGGCCCGAGTCGTCTACGGAATCACCGGCACCGGGCGCTCCGCACTCGAGCAGTTGCGCAGCGACGCCCTGAGTCACTTCGCGCTTCGTCCCGATCCATTCGATCTGGGGCTGACCAGGCTGGATCCCGCTCGTCTCGACGTTCTACCCGACGTGATCGCCGCGCGGGTGGCGCTGCTGAAGCAACATCTGGTCGACGCCGAAACCGCGAACGCGGGAGCGCAGCCGTATCTGTCCGTCGCGGAGAAATTCGCCCTCGCCCACCGCGAAGCACGCTTACGTGCCGAGATCGACTGGCACGAGAACCTCGTCGCGGCGCTTCCCGACATCGTCGCCGACGAACGAACCCGAGAAATTTTACCCCTACCGAACACCAAGGACGGTTGTACGACATGACCGAAACCAACTCTCGCGCTTCGGCGCCTTCGGTGGAAGTCCCACGCCGGGCATGGCAGGCGCTCATAGTCCTGCTGCTCGGAATGTTCATGGCGCTGCTCGACACGACGATCGTCAACGTTGCCCTGCCGACGATCGAAACCAGCCTCGACGCGTCGGAAGCGACGTTGTCGTGGATCATCTCTGGCTACGCGCTCGCGTTCGGATTGGCGCTGATTCCGGCGGGCAAGGTCGGTGACCGAATCGGCCACAAGTGGGTGTTCTTCACGGGGCTCGCACTGTTCACCCTTGCAAGCCTCGCGTGCGGTCTCGCGCAGAACGACATCCAGTTGGTGCTCGCTCGCGTCGTCCAGGGACTCGCAGGCGGCATCTTCGTGCCCGCGGTCACGGCGTTCATCCAGCTCCTGTTCCCGGGGCCGGTGCGCGGCAAGGCGTTCGCGATCATGGGCGCGGTCATCGGTGTATCAACCGCACTCGGCCCCATCGTGGGTGGTCTCATCATCGAGGCGTTCGGCGAGGCCGACGGCTGGCGCGGCGTGTTCTTCGTCAACCTTCCGATCGGAGTCGTCGCGCTGATCGCTGCGGCCCTTCTGCTTCCCCAGCGTGTGGACTCGGGTCAGCCGCGGCAGTCCGGCATCGACTGGGTCGGTCTGGCGCTCATCACCGCAGGTCTCGTCGCACTGCTCGTCCCGCTGATCGAGGGACAGGATCAGGGGTGGCCGACCTGGACGTACGTCTCGCTGGTCGGGGGCGTAGTGCTCATCGCGGTGTTCGGCGCGTGGGAAGTGTCCTATACCAAGCGTGGTCTGAACCCGCTGGTTCCGCCGAAGCTGTTCACGCACCCCGCCTTCACCGGTGGCACGATCCTGGCACTCGTCTACTTCGCCGCATTCACCAGCATCTTCTTCACGCTGTCGCTGCTGTGGCAGACCGGACTCGGCAACTCCGCCCTGGCATCGGGCATCGTGACGGTCCCGTTCGCGATCGGCAGCATCATCGCGTCCTCGCAGAGCAACAAGCTCACGCAGCGTCTCGGGCGCGGGGTGCTGCTGCTCGGGACGTCGTTCGTCGCGGTCGCCTTGATCTGGCTGTGGATCCTGCTCGCCACCGTGGACGCCGCGGATCTGAGCGGGTGGATGCTGTTGCCGCCGTTGCTGATCGGTGGGCTGGGCAACGGAGCCTTCATCGCGCCCAACGCGCAGTTCATCGTCGCGACGGTCGATCCGCAGGATGCGGGCGCGGGAAGCGGCGTCATCCAGACGATGCAGCGGGTCGGCAGTGCCGCGGGTATCGCGGTGATCGGCAGCGTTCTGTTCGGGTCGTTGCACATCACCGGACCCGACACCGTCGCCAGCGGCTTCATGCACGCCGCGGCGGTGGCGATGGGCGTCAGCGCGGCGTTCGGAGTGCTCGCACTGCTCCTGGTCTTCGCGCTGCCCAAGCGTGTCGATTCGCAACGGGCTCCTGCACGCGGATAGAAGCTGTCAGGCGTCGAGATCGCGCGTGTGAGCCGCCACCACGGATTGGGCGAGCGCCGCGATCTTGACGTTCATGTCCTGCGACGTCTTACGTAGCATCTCGAACGCCTGGTCGTCGGTCACGTTGTGCGACGCCATCAGCAGACCGATCGCCTTGCCGATTTCGCGGTTGCTCTCGAGACCGACACGGAGGGTGTCCGCTTCTTCGCCGTTCATGATGGCGGAGACGGTGACGGCCGCGAACGCCGTCAGGACGATGGCGTCGTCGGCCACGGCGCTGTCGAACCGATTCGGTGTGTCGGAGAACAGATTCAGCGCCCCGACCTTCTTGTTGTCCAGCATCAACCGGAAGCCCATCGCGCCGCGAACCGGTGTGCGAGTGACGACGCCACGGCCCAGCGCGGGCCAGGCGGACGGCGTCAGGAAGTCCGGTTCGATCTGAGCGGTTTCGGAGGAGAGCGCGTCGAGGCACGGGCCTTCGCCGGTCGCCCGCTCGATGTCGTCGACGGTGCGTGCAATCTGGTCGGACGCGGCGACCGTCACCGGCGTACCGCGTCGAACGAGCATCAGGCTCGCGTGGTCGCACCCGGGAACGAGCAGCGTGGCTGCAACGCAAATAGCCGTATAGATTTCGTCGGCGTTCGTCCCGCGATAGACGATGTCGGCCAAAGCGCTGAACACCGTACGAGGATCCGCAGGGGAACTCTCGTTCGACATCGTGTCCTCCCTGAACACTCCAGGTCGACCACGCGCGTCGCGGGGTCATACCTCGCGGCAACGATACCCAACGGTAGCCGGACGGCTGAAATCCTGGCCTGGTCAGGCACATGCCGGCGCAGGTGCATCCTCCGCAAACGGCTTACCCGGCGGTTCGATATACGCGGCATAGAGAACGACCGGCTCGTCGCCCAGATTGGTGCCCTCGTGCACGTGATCGCCGCCCACCTCCTCGGCGATGGTCTGTCCGGCTGGTGTGGTCACGCGCGAACAGTCGTGCAGGGTGCGCGTCAGGACCCCGGTTTCGACGTATGCGTAGACCGGGCCGTCGTGGAAATGCCACCCGGTGGTGCCGCCGGGAGCGATGGTGATCTTCCTGACCGTGACGTCGGTGCCTGCGATCTCCGCGCTGCCGGGCAGGAGCGGGAACGAGACGTGGGCGAGAGTGTCGGCGGTCACGCCCGACGGCGGCGTGGCGCCCGCGACGGCGGGGGAGAAAGTGGCCGCTGCCAGGCAGGACACGACGACGACCGGGCGGAAGTACTTCGGCATGGCCCACTCTCCTCCGGGGTTCAGCCCATTCAGAGTAGGGCCGTGTCCTCTCGTGCGGGTGGGTAACGGCGATCACCGGTCCTCGATCAGTACCCTGCAGTCGTGGGAGAGACTCCGGAAGCGCAGGGCTTCGATGCACAGGGTTTCGACAAGCACGTGTTCGAGTACGGCGTCGACGGGCCGAAGGTCATTCTCGCCGGCATCGATGGCTCCGACTCGGCCTGGCGGGCTGCTGCCTACGCGGCCGGGCTCGCCAGGCGCCAGGGTTCGCTGCTCGTGCTCGTCTACGTGCAACCGATCGCGACCGCGGCGTGGGGTCAGGCTGGGATCTCACTCGTCGAGACCGGAGAGCAGATCGCCGCCGAGCTGCTGGCCTACATCGAGAAGGAAGCCCAGCACGTCGACTCGATCCGGTGGGAATTCCGTACGGCACAGGGAGATCCGTTCAACGGGCTCGTCGCCGTCGCGGACGAACTGCGCGCCGACGCCATCGTCGTCGGCGCGTCCGAGCGGGCGGGGCACAGGATGTTCGGGTCCGTCGCGGTGCGCCTGGTCAAAGCCGGACGCTGGCCGGTGACGGTGGTTCCCTGACCGACGTCGGGCGAGGAAAATGTGGGGCGGGCGGGGCTCGAACCCGCGACCAATGGATTATGAGATCGAACCAGGGTGCAGGTCAAGCGCTGAAATGCGCTGCTAGCTGGCGATTTCCGATCCCTCCGATTCCGCGCTGACCCCGATAATTCCGTGCAGAGTGGGCAAAAAGTGGGCAGGAAATCAGGCGTCCTTGACCACGCGCAGCGGCACGACGTCCGCCGACTGCGGCCCTTCGATCCTGTCCGCGACGTCATTCAGATCATCCTCGAACAAGCCCGCATAGAGATCGAGCGTCATCGCCGCCGACGCGTGTCCGAGCATCCGTTGGACGGCTTTCACGTTCGCGCCCACCGAGATCGCTATCGACGCCGCAGTGTGCCGAAGATCGTGAGGCGTGATCCGTGGCAGCTTGGCATCGACGACGGCCCGGTCGAACCAATCACGTCGGGCGTTCTTGTTCCGCAGCACTCCACCCGACTTCGTCGAGAACAGCAGATCGTCGGGCCCCTTGCCCTCGATGCTGGCGGTGATGCGCTCGGCGAGCCACGTCGGCACCGGAACTGTCCGCGAGGCGTGCGTCTTCGGTGTGCCCCACGTGAGGTTGCCGTTGATCTCCGTCACCGACTCGGCGACCGTCAACCGGCGTCGGCCCGCGTCCCAACGGCGAACCTTCATCGCCGCCATCTCGCCCCAGCGCAGGCCCGTGAACCCGAGCGTGAGAACGACCAGCTCGCCGGGACCGGACTTCTCGGCCAGTCCGAACAGTTGCTCTCGCGTGAGGAAGGTCGGCTCGTCGTGCCGGGTTCTCGGCAAATTCAGGCCAACCGCCGGATTCGCCGGTATCCGCCGATCCCGTACTGCGACGTCGAGGATCATCGACATCGCGTGATGCGCCTTCTTTACCGTCGATGGCGCCCGGTCCCGAGAGAGTTCGTTGATCCACGCCTGCAGCGCAGGCGCAGTCACCTTGGCGACGTTGACGTGATCCCAGCGGGGGATGACCTGTTGCTCGAGCGTCTGCCGGTATCGCTCCAGCGACGACGGCTTCACGTCGATCTTGCTGGCGAACCATTCCTCGGCAAGTTGGCCCACCGTGATGAGTCCGGCTGCTGGCGCGACGTAGCGGCCTTCGAGTTTGTCGACCTCGACGATGTTCGCGAACGTCTCGGCGGCCGCCTTCGTAACGAAACCGCGCTTGTCCGTCTGCCGACCTTCGGGCGTGCGGTACCGGACGCGATACCTGGTGCCCTTCGCCGTGTCGTACGGCTTGACTGTCGCCATCATCCGGCCCTTCGTAGTTTCGCTCGACTGTCGCGAATGCGACGCAGGCGCTTCACGAGCACCGGTTCCGCTGCGAGTGCGTCCGCCTCGTCGAGGAGAGCGGTGAGGATTTGGTAGTAGCGTACCGCCGACATGCCGAATTGCTCGCGGATGTCATTCTCTTTGCCGGATTGCGTTGCGTAGAAGCGCTTCTCGAAGTCGAGGATCGCGCGCTGCTGATCGTTCATGCGCCCCACTCACTTCCCTCGGGGTCGGCGGCGTGGATCTCGCGCTCCCATTTCTCGTCGAGAATCTGATTCTGCGTCGGGCCCGGCCTGCATGCCCACACCTCGAGCACCTGGCAGGTCTTTGGGTCCGTCCATTCAGTCCACATCAGGGCTGCCTCCGTTTCAGTTCGTCGTCGATGTAGCGGCGCTCGTCGGCCGTCAGACCTTGGATGCGTGCGATGACCATGTGGACGTCGCACCACAGCTCGCCCGCGGTCTCCTGGCCGACGTCTAAACGCGTCCAGATCAGCGCGTCGAGTAGCGCCTCGATGGGGATCAGTCGTCGCGACGCGATCTCGTCGACGATCCGTTCCTCCGCTGAGAAGCGGTCGTGCGGGTTGCACTCGGTGCCGCGCTCGCGGTGCACCAGCTCGTGGGTCAGGACCGACCTACGGCCGGCCTGGTCAAGGCCTCGATGGAGGTATATCCCGTCATCCGTCCAGACGCCTTTCAGGTCGCCCGGAAGGTAGTACCGACAGGTCACCGACACGTCGGGATGTGTGTCCCTCAGCGTTCGCCACGGATGCCATCGAGTCATGCCGAAGAGTCTGTGGGAGGGGTCCGACAAACTACACGGCTGTAGTTTCTTGACCTGCGATGCAGCACGCAGGATTCATTCAATCGACCTACTGGTCGTCGGGATCTTGCGACTCGTCCTCGGGGCGGGGCGGCTCCGGATAGAGGCTCGCCTCGCTGTCGGGGAATCGCGAAGCCGCCAGTGCTTTGCGCGGGTCGAACGGCGGCATCCCGTCAGGCCAGTCGCCTTGATTCTCGTCAGTCCCGTCTGTGGGCTTGACGAGCTTCATGGGGGGTTTGCGGACTTCCGCGCCGCCGCCTGGGCCGCGCTGCTCCGTGCTGCCCGCTTCCGTCCGCGGTTCCTGCTCTTCGTCATCATGATCATCCTTCGTGTCAGCGAAATGCCGGTCGGCGATTGCTGCGATCTCGAACGACGCCTGGGAGCGGGTATACATCGCCACTAGCTCGCGGCTGACGCTTTCGATGGACTCTCGGGCCGAGGCTGGAAGGTCGCCGGCCAAGGGGAGGGTCAAAGCGTGAGGGTCGTTGCCGACCCCAACAGACAGCCCGAGTGCACGGGCAGCCGCCATCACGACGTCGGTCACAGAGACGCCCAATCCCAGCGCCAGTCCACGGATCGTGGGCGGGTCAGGGAAGTTGCGCTGCTGCTTGGTTGCGAGCTGGTGAAGACGCTTCGCCGTCGGCGTGCCGCCGCAGTCCTGAGACAGCCGCTCGTAGGAGCGGGTGCCCTTCCGGTCCGCGATCAGCTCGCTCAGGGTTCGTTCTTCGATCACGGGAGCAACCGTCGCTTGTCGCTGGATGATCTGTCCACCTGGCGATCTTAGGCAGTGCGTAACCCAGATGACCAGTTGCGCGTAGCGGTTACGCCTAACTACTGATCAGAGAATTTTCCGGCATATGCCCACACCAGCGCCGCGACAGCAAGATAGGGCTTGACGTGTTGCCTAGCAATGGGTAATGATTCACCGCGTCATGCTTGACAGAACGCCTAACGAGGGGTGAGGATATGCAGGTCACAACGACACAGCGCCGTCGAATCAAACGAAGGAGGTGGCCAGTGGGAATGCGAATGAAGCTCGTCGCACGTGACGCGTTGCTCGATCGGATGATCCGCAAGGATTTCTCCAATCGACGTCTGGCGAAGTACGCCGAATGCGCACCCGGCACGATCGACAATCTGCTCAGCGGGCGCACACAGGCGGTCAACAAGCCGCGAACGGCAGAGCTCATCTGCGAGGCGTTGGACGTGCCACTCGACGTCTTTTTCGTGCCCGAAATTTCAAACAATGAGCGGCACTCCGCCGCTCGTCGCAAGGTGCCGGCTTGATGGCTGTCATCCGCGACGACTCCGTACGGAACCACTTCGTCTATCGGGCTTTCGACGCAGAGGGTCGGTTGCTCTACATCGGCTGCACTCAGAACCTCAAAGCTCGCTGGCAGCAGCATCGATTCGCGAACTTGCACTGGGTTGTTCAAACGCATCGGCTCAAGACGGTCGGACCGCTCTGTTATCGAACGGCCAGGGCCGTTGAGAAGGCGGCGATCGCGTCCGAGAGTCCTCGCTATGGGTGGACGCCAGAACGCGGACAGCGGCTTGCCCGCAAAAGGGCATGGGTTGAGCAACGGCGACGCGAGTTGATGTCAGGGAAACGGCCGTGGGAAATGGAATTCGACGACTATTCCGCAATCTGCGACAAGGCCGAGGACGAGGCCAACGGGCGTTTTCCGAATCTATGGAACTCGGACAACCACCCAACAAATGGAGTTCCCGAGCGCTATCAGCCGTACCTCCCATACGGCGACTTGGCGCTCATCAACTGAGAAAGCCGCCACCTGAGGCAACAGGTGACGGCTCACGACACAGATTGGAGATCAAATGTCTGACCTGACTCTACCAATGGAGTCGACGTTCGACGCGCTGCAGCGCTCGGACGGCACTTGGTCGGCGCGCGACCTGATGGCCCACCTCGGTTACGACCGATGGGAGAACTTCGAGTCTGCAATCGACCGCGCCCGATTGACAGCAGAGAACCAGGGGCACCGCTTCAACGATCTTTTTCGTGGCGTCACGGAAAAGTCCGGCGGCCGACCACGATTCGACTACCGGATGACTCGGTTTGCCTGCTACCTCGTCGCGATGAATGGCGATCCGCGCAAGCCGGAGATCGCAGCGGCTCAGTCGTACTTCGCGATCAAGACGCGCGAGGCCGAGACCGCGACACCGGCGCTCACGCCTGCCGAGCAGATGGCGCGCGGACTGATGGCGGCGCAAGAGCTGCTCGCTGCGAAGGACGACCGCATCGCCGAGCTCGAGCCGAAGGCGGAGGCGTATGACGAGTTCCTCGACTCCGACGGCTACTACTCGATGCAGGCCGCCGCAGCAGTTCTCGGCTATGGCCAGAACATCCTGTTCCGGGAGTGCAGACGTGCAGGCATCCTGCAGGGCAACAACCTTCCGTACCGGCGCTACATCCATCACTTCGACATCAAGATGGGCACCCGCCTCAATCGAGCGGGCGAGACTGTGCCGACGTTCACGACGAAGGTTCGCCCGTCTGGGCTCGACTTTCTCCGCAAGAAGCTCGCGGCTGCCGAGGTGAACGCATGAGTGTCGAATCCCCTTGGCTCACCGTCGACGAGGCTCGCGCCTATGCCCGTTGCGGGAAGCGCCAGATGTACCACGCACTCCACACCGGCGAACTTGTCGGTACGCAGCGCAAGCGCCCGCAGGGGACGTGGCGGATTCACCGCGACGATCTCGATTCATGGATGCGGGGGGCCAGCCCCGAGCGGACCGCCACGAAGTTGAAGCGAGTCACGCCGGAACCGCGCCGACTCAGGAGGACCGCATGACCACCATCGATCTCGACCCAACTCCTGTGCGCACTCTCGATCCCGACAAGATGTCGTTCGAGGAGATCGAGGCTGCGCTCGACTCGCTCCCTGTCCGCGCGGTCGTCTCGTGTGACGCCGTCGACGAGCCGGGTGTGTTCATCAAGCCGGACCCCGCCGAGTGGCCGACGTTGCCGGCCGGGAGCTGGATGGGTGCGGGCAGCTTGAAGCCGTACACGTCTCGGCTGGTTGCGCGGTACTGCGGGAAGCTGACGGTGCTGCGATGAAGCAGCTCAACCTCCCCTCCGCAATCCTGCTGTCCCTTGCGATCTCGGCTGTCCTGTTTGTCGCGGCGATCGGGCTGTTCATCGGTCTCGGCGAGTTGGCGAGGTGGTGGCTGTGACCGCCATCGACGTCGCCACCGATCTCGCGCCCGGCGTTCGTGTACGTCGCTGGCCGTGGACTCGCGGCACGGTGACGCGTCCGCACGAGTTCTGGGGCTGGTTCGTCAAGTGGGACGGCGACCACCAGGAGTCGGGCCCCTATCACGACGACGACCTGCAGCCCATCCGAAGCCACCCCGCTGACACACGCACATCGCGTGCTGGCGCGGGGTCCACGGCGCCGAGTAGTGCATCGCCACTGCTCGGCGCCCCAAACGAAACGAGAAGCGAATGAGCGACATTCTCATCACCAAGATCCGCACCGGCGGCAACCAGATGATCCGCGCGGACGTCAAGGGTCGAACAGGGCACGACACGTTCATCAACGTGTCCGCTCCCGGTGTGGACGAAGCGATCCAGGTTGCCCGTGACTACGAGACGAAGTACGGGGCCATCGCTGACGAGCTTGAGCAGGTCCGCGCGCAGGGGGTGGACTGGTGATCGCAACCATTCCCAGCCTGCCGGGTGCACCGTCCGTCGTCGAGCTGAGCCGGATGACGGGGCCACGGGAGTCGATGTTCGGCGGCGAGTTCGAGTGCTCGCTGTCCACCGGCGAGACCGTGTTCGTGTTCGCCGACGAGATCGAGGTGCAGCCATGAACGGTCACCTCACCGTCGACCGCGGACGCATCGTCGAACCGCGTCACCTCACCCTCGTCGTGTCGAACGACTGGCCCGACGAAGCCGACACCGATGTCCATTACGCCGACGACGGCAACCCCATCGCCGCCGCAGCATGGAGCGCCGTCACGACGCTCGCGCTCATCGGCTTCATCGGCGGCCTGATCTGGGCGGTGATGTGATGCCGCACTTCGACCACGCCGACGGACTGACCGACCCCGTCCGAACTTGGGACGACACAGACGAAACCGACCGCGCCTACGAGCGCTGGATCGACGAAAAGCTAGGAATCACACCATGATCGAACTCCCACCAGCCCCAGCGTGGCTCGACGACGCGGCCTGCCGCCAAACCGACGCCGAAGCGTTCTTCCCGGAAGGCCACTCCGCCGGACACGACGCGGCCTACGCGAAACGCGTCTGCGGAGGCTGCCCCCTCCACGCCATCATCGGATGCGCCAAGAGTGCGGTCGAAGCGAACAAGGACTTTCACATCGTCGGCGTCTGGGCTGGCCGTTTCCTGCCGTACAACAGTCGATCTCGTGACGGCGCACTGCGCGACATTCACGCCATCGCCGGGGTGCCGTACGAGCCGAGCACGCGTCGTACTGACACGAACTGGCCGAGGCCGTGCGTCAAGTGCCGCCGACAGATGCGTCAGCGCAACACTTCCGCCGAGCATCATCCCGGCACTGTGAAGCATCGGTCCGACGATTACTGCGACACCTGCTACAAGGCCCGCGCCACCGGCAACGAGGCGGGCACGTTCATCAAGGCGGTGTCGGCATGACGCGCCGCATCGACGAACACGTCCACCACGACACCAGCGAAGAGCAGTACGACAGCCGGCACCGGCAACGCCCGAAGTCGCTGGCCGAGTGGGACGTCGAGTGGGCGCGGCAGGAACGCATCGAGCGGACCGTCGCCAAGCGTGCCCGGAATCGGGTAGCGGTATGACGCTCACCGCAACCGATCTGTTCGCCGGCGCGGGCGGCTCGTCGGAAGGTCTCGCGCAGGCAGGATACGACGTCCGCATCTGCGCGAATCACTGGCAGACCGCGGTAGATACCCACCAGGCGAATCACCCCGACACTGAGCATCGCGTCGCGAACCTATCCGAGACCGACTTCCGGTCGTTCCCTCGCACGGACATCGCATGGATCTCGCCGTCGTGCGTCTGGCACGCCCGATCGGGCGGACGGAAACGACCATCCGCCGAGATCGAACGGCAGCGGGCCGATGCCGGGGCGATCGATCGGGCGACGGCGTTCGCTGTCATTGCGGCCACGGAGGTGCACGGCTACGAGGCGGTCATCGTCGAGAACGTGCACGAGTTCGCCGCGTGGTCGCTGTACCCGTGGTGGCTACAGGGCATGGAGCAGCTCGGCTACCAGGCGCAGGCACTCTCGCTGAATGCGGTCGACTTCGGACTGCCGCAGCACCGCGAGCGGCTGTTCATCGTGTTCTCGCGCGGCGGCGACGTCGACCTGCGCATGCCGACGATCGCTCGCGTGCATGCTGATTCGATCCTCGACAGCAATCTCGGCAAGCCAGTCACGCGGCGGCTGTACGTCACGCCGCAGATCGAGCAGATCGAAGGCCGCGGTGTCACGCATCTGGTGACGTACCGACGGAACGCGAAAGCGCGCCGCGCCGACCGGCATCCGCTCGCAACGATCACCGCCGGTGGCAATCATCACGGCATCGCGACGCTCACCGAGGAGGGTCCACGGTTCCGCATGCTCACCAACCGCGAATGCGCACGAGCTCAGGGATTCCCGGACTCATACCAGTTCGCGGGCGGGCCGTCCGACGTCAAGAAGCAGATCGGCAACGCGGTCCCCGTCAACGTCGCGCGCTGGCTCGGCGAACGCGTGGCCGCGCACATCACTCAGCAGGAAGTCGCAGCATGACCAAACTCGAACCAGGTTCGCCAGAGTGGACGCGCACGATCACGGCGTCGAAGATCCCGGGCATTCTCGGGATCTCGCGGTGGACGTCACAGTACGCGCTGTGGCATCAGATGGCCGGCAACGTCGTCGAGCACGTCTCGGAGGCGAAGCAGGAGAACTACGACTACGGGCACGCGGTCGAGCTGGCTGCCGCCGAGTTTTGGAAATACCGGAACCCCGGCTGGCGAGTCTCACGCGGCGAGGTGCAATTCACCCGCGACGAACTGCCGTTTCCGAACGCGGCAACGATCGACCGACGCGGCTCCCGGGGTCGCGCTCGCCGCATCGTCGAAGTAAAGACCGCTCGCAGTCTCGAGGAGTGGGGCGACGACGGATCGGGCAACGCCCCGGCCGACTATGTCGCGCAGGTGATCTGGCAGCAGTTCATCACCGGCTGGCACGTCCCCGCCGACATCGTGCTGTGGCCGCAGTACGGGATGCCGCGCATCTACACGATCGAATACGACTCGCGCATCGCGGATGTCGTCGTCGAAAAGGCGCACGCCTGGCATCGATCGCTCGTCGACGGTATCGAACCGGACCTCGACGACACCGTCGCGACGTACGAGACCGTGAAGCAACTGCATCCCGACATCGACGGCAGCACAGTCGAAATCGACGCCGATCTCGCGCTGCAGTACCTCGGCTGGAACCAGGAACTCAAGCAGGCCACGAAGACGATGACCGGCCTCAAGTCCCGGCTCCTCGACGCCATGGGCGACGCCCAATACGCCACCTGCAACGGCGAAAAGATCGCCGACCGCCGGCCCACACGCGGCGACTCAGTCGCCCTCTACGCCAACACCAAACTCGACCTCGCAACACTCAAAGGAGTACAAGCAGCATGACCAGCAACGAAATCGCCACCATCGTCGACGACGAGGCCAAGTCGCTCGAGATCTCGCGCGCGGCCGGACTGTCCAAGCTCCACGAGCACACCCGCGCCAAGGCCGAAGCGTTCGAGTATGCCGAGTTCGTCACCTCGACGGGCATGTGCCCGGATATCTTCCGCGGCAAGCCGAAGGACGCGACCGTCGCGATCCTCCGCGGCGCGATGCTCGGCTTCGACCCCGACGCCTCGCTCGAAGCGCTGTTCGTGATCCACGGCAAGGTCGGCATGTATGCCCGCGCCAAGTATGCCGTCGCCATGTCGCGCGGCGCGACCATGTACGAGGTCGAAGCCTCCGATGCGTCGGTGACGTGGGCGGGCACGAAACCCGGCGACGACCAGGTGCAGTCGGTGACGTGGACGATCGAGCGCGCACAGAAGGCGAAGTACACGAGCAATCAGAAGTACCAGACCAATCCGCAGCAGATGCTCCGCGCGAAGTGCCAGTCCGAACTCGCCGACCTTCTCACCCCGGGCGCACTGCTCGGTCTCATCGACGAGGTCGACCGTGACGTGCGGCCGCCGGTGAAGGTGAAGTCCGAGCGAATCCGAACGGGCACATCCGGCCTCGGCGACGCCCTCGGTATCAACACCGACGACGTCCCGGATGTCTCCGGCCACGCGTCCGTCGAGATGGCGACGAAGGACCAGCTCGCGACGATCCACGCGTCATTCCAGAGCAAGGAAGAGGGCCTCGCCTACCTGACCGACGTCGTCGGCCGCGAGATCGCTTCGACGCAGGATCTCACCCGCGACGAAGCCGCGAAGGTCGTCGACGAGCTCGCCAAGGTGAACGAGCCAGGCAACGGCGGTGAGCCAGCATGAGCCTCGTCGACGACCAGCTCGTCCTGTCCGAGAAGCGCGCCACCCTCGCATCGGAGGCGCTGTATGACCGCGCCAGTGGCACGCATGCCATGGTCGAAGCTGCTCTTGCGCAACGCGACGCCACCCACGCGCTCGCCCTCGTGGGGCAGGACATCGCGACAGCTCTGACTGCGATGACCGCCGCAATGGCGCCGCGCAACGCCCCCGCCATCAGCGTCAGCAAGCTCGCCGGCGCGATCCGTGACGGCTACCGGGCCGCGCCATCGCCCGTCGACCACGAGGAATACATCGCACGGTTCGTGCTGGGCACGCTGGGAATCGAGGCAGTCGCATGACCAACTGCCCGTTCTGCAAGCGGATCGACGCCTATGACTACGAGGAGTCCTACAACCAGTTCGTCGTGCGATTCGAGCCGCTGAACCCGGTGACGCCGGGGCACATGCTGTTCGTGCCGACTGAGCACTGCGAGCATCGGACGTCGCTCGGCACTGAGGAGATCCGTGCTGCGGTGAGTTACGCACACAGCTACGCGCGCCATCGCGACGACGATTTCAACATCATCACATCGTCGGGCAGCAGTGCCACACAGACCATCCCGCACATCCACGTGCACTACGTACCGAGGCGGCCGGACGACGGACTGGCGCTGCCATGGACCCCGAAAGTGAGCCTGCCATGAAAGTCACCCTGTACTCGCAGAAGAACTGCATGCCGTGCGCGGGCACGAAACGCGCACTGATCGATGTCGCATCCGCGCCTGACGCCGCTGATCCGATTCTCGAGCTCGGCTACCGTTACCGGCCCGACAAGATCGAAGCCCTCGCATACCTCGTCGCGGACGGGAGAGGCGCATGAGCGACACCCTGTTCGAACCCGAGTGGGAGTCGGTGCGCGCCGAGGATCTCGTCATCAGTCTGCACCGTGGCCGCGTGATGGTGGTGCGCGGTGAGCGGACGACGTTCACCGGAACCTTCGTCGGCACAGACGAGCTCGGCCTGTACATCGACATCTACGGACGGTCCACTGACGGCAGATCGTCGAAGTACATCAAGTTTCGTCCAGGTGACACCGTCCAGGTCATGACGAAGGGGAGTGGCTCATGATCACCGTCATCACCTGCTCGGTCGCAGATTGCGGCAGACCGAAGCGGACCAAGGGTTGGTGCCAGAAGCACTACATGAGATACGTCCGAACCGGCAGTCCAAACATCGTCCGAAAGATTCCGAGGCATCTCTCGGCGATCTGCTCAGTTGATACCTGCGACCGACCGACCCGGGCGCGTGGATGGTGCCACGTTCACTGGCGGCGATGGAAGTGCAGTGGCGACCCTAACGCGGGCCAGCTACATCGAGACGAAATTTCCGAAACCGATCGCTTCGATCGCTATGTCGACCGCTTGGCCTCGGGTGGATGCTGGGAATGGACCGGAGTGCTCACGCGGTCCAGCAGTGGCGGTGGCTACGGGAAGTTTCGATCAAGCGGCAAAAGTGTTTTGGCGCATAGGTATTCCTACCTCAGACACGTTGGCCCGATACCCGATGACCTCCAACTGGATCATCTCTGCCGAAATCGGAAATGCGTCAATCCTGACCATCTCGAGCCAGTAACCCCTATGGAGAACATCCTGCGAGGAGAGAGCTTTAGCGCCATGAACGCCAAGAAAACGCATTGCATTCATGGCCACGAGTTCAGTGCGGCGAACACGAGAATTTACTACCACGCCGGGCGGCCGCATCGAGCCTGTCGGCATTGCGCCCGGAATAGAACACAGACTGCGAAGGCGGGAAAAGCATGACCGTGACCGTCATTACTTGCAGAGGCATTTCGGAAAAGGTGGGCCAGAACATGCTCACCGACGTCGTCAAGCGCCTGGACCCGAGCAAGTTCCGTGTCCGCGAACTCGACTACTCGGCTTCGTACGGCCAAGTCGGCGGCAACGAGGCGTTCGGAATCTCGCAGGCGTCGGGCCGAAACATGCTCCTGTCGATGATCGACCAAGACCCGAACCCTGTCGTCCTGCTGGGCTTCTCGGCCGGGGCGAAACTTGCTGGGGATGTCGCTGCTGAGATCGCTGGCGGCCGCCACCCGCGCCTGCTCGTCCTCGGCTGCGGCCTGATCGCCGACCCCGCTCGCCATGGCGGCCAGATCGTCGGCCAGGACCGCGGCGGCTACGGCATCACCGGAAATCGCTGGATCGGAACCGCCAAATTCCCGGTGTGGCAGTTCTCGGCGCCAGGCGACCCGATCTCGGAACTCCCAGCAGGAAATCCGCTCCGCACGTTCGCCGACCTCACCGAATACTGGGGTCCGGATCAGGCGCGCTGGATGCAGGAACTCGCCGACCGTGCAGCACGGCGGCAGTGGCAGCGCTGGTGGTCGATCGAGAACTGGCGCACCTGGTCGGGCGCCCTCGACTGGACCGGTAATTACCTGTACCGGCAACGCCACATCCGCTACGCCGTCGAAAACATGGCCGGCGAAAACATCACCTACACAGCGCGACTCGCGCAACTGGTTGGGGGTCTGGCATGACCGCTGATGTGTCACCCGAAGCCATCATCGCGGAGCACCGACCGTGCCCGTGGGTTCACAAGGATGTGCCCTGCGCATACCCTGCGGGCCACGAAGGACGGCATAGCGGTCGCGAGCATGACCATCACGTTCGCATCACCGAGAGCGGGATCGAGTTCTTCTGCACAGGCGACCGGATCTCGAGATGCCACCAGTATCCAGACTGTGACTGCGAGGCATGGGACAACGATCACGAAGCCGAGTATGGGCATCCATTCGTCGCGCACGACGAGTGCTGGATGCAGGCATGGTTCGACAACGACTGCGTATGCCCGAGCCACGACTGCCTGGACGAACACGAAGGCGAATACAAGCCAGGAATGTGGGGACCGGTGACGGCTTCGTTTAACGAGGACTACGTCGAGTGGGAGTTCATCGATCCGACGAGAGGGGCTGCGTCATGACCGAAGTCGAGATCATCGCGGAGGTGGCCCGTGGTCTCGCGGACGCGGCTGACGACGGATGCTTCGACAACCCGCCGTGCTGCGACGAACCGCCGTGCAGTGACTCGTGCAGTACCGATCTCGACGAGTGGCATTCCGGCGAGGAAGACCGCGAGTGGTGGACGAAGCTCGCACGCGCCGGGGTGTCTCGGTTGCGGGACGCCGGACACCCCATCGTGCCCAGCGTCGAACCCACGCCCGATCCTGACTGCGGTCAGGTGTGGCTCGCGGGCACACGATCCGATGGATTCCACCTCACCACCGAACCGGGCCGTATCTGGGACTTCGGCGGCAACGAGTACACCGTCGACGAAGCCCGCTCCTACGCCGCCGCGATGTTGTCTGCCGCCGCTGCTGCTTCGCCTACCGCGCAGGAGGAATCGTGAGTTACTCACTGGACGTATCGGGAGCGATCCCGTTCGAGTCGAGCATCGAGGTCACGGACGCGCAGCTCGACGTGATGAAAGCGCACGGCGTCGACGTCCTCGAAGAGTCCAACGTCGAACGGTTCTACCGGAAGCACGTCGGCGAACGAGTCGACGGCGTGTACTTCCTGTCGCTGGCGGACATCGCCGACGAATGGAACACCCGGCACGAAGTCGAAATCGATGAGTTCTGGGTCAACGGCGAACCGCCCGAACGGTTCTGGCCGGACGAGGAGGACAAGCTTCCCCTCCCCGCCCCTTCCGTGCAGGACGGTGAGTGATGGCCCGCAATAAGTACGCCTACCTGTGCACGGCGTGCGAGCATCTCGCGTCACGGCACTTTCTGAACCACGACGCCGTGACGGTGCACGGTCCGTACACGTGCTCGCACCGCGACTGCGACTGTGTCATCACACAGTCCACCCCGACGCGCGGCATCGACAAACGCGTCTACGACAAGCTGTTTGCGCCCACGCTCGACGAATACGACATCCCAACCAAGGACGGTGAGTGATGGCTGCAAGGTGCCCGAACTGTTCGACTACCGCGCCGTGCATGTGCGGATTCGTAATGGGCGCACCTGCGGCGCAAAAGCACATCTGCGGGTGCGGCACACATTTCGACGAGGACCGGTGGACGTCAGTCACCGACTCGCAGTGCGACTTCCACGCCACCCACTACCCGGATCCCGCGCCTGTTTCCGCACAGGAGAACACCAATGACTGACAACGCAATCGGGACCGTCCTCGACATGGGCGCACCCGAACCAGCAGACAACGTCATCGCCGTTGAGTCGATCGAGTTCGACGACATCGACGAGTACGACAGCGGCGTGGCGCTCACGTTCGGCCGCACACGCAACAGCAATGAGTGGAAGGGCTACCTGTTCGGCGGAAAGGTCTACTACCGCTGGGATGAACTGGTGCGCCGATTCGGACCCGTCCGCATCTCCGCTCTCGCTGCTGTGCCTGCTGCTGGGGAGGAGAGCTGATGCTGCCAGTTGGAACCATCGTCCACTTCATTCCAATCGAGGGCGTCTGCGCACTGCCGCTAGCAGCAATCATCGTTGGAAACTCGGACATCACTGCGTCTGCCATTACTGACAAAGTGGCGTTGTGTGTGTTGCAACTCGACGGTTTATATTTTGCAGAGAATGTGCCGCATTCGGTCGACCCCCTTCCAGGGCATTGGACCGAAATCTCGCAGTTCAAATCTGTCGATATGACGTCCAGTAATTCTGCTACTGGGGAGGTGACGACATGAGCGACATCAATGCACTCTGCTCATGCGGTCACGAGATGTTCATGCACTGCTTCAACCACGGACCGTGCACTGACATGGTGGACGACGCGTGGTCGCCTGACTGCAAGTGCGGCAACTTCTGGCCGGCCGAACCCGAGGGTGGTGTGTGAGCGTGGAAACCGACCTCACCGCACTACTGCGAGAACACCGAATGTGCTCCGTCTCAATCTGGGTCGAAGGACCCGAGCGCCACTACTGCTCATGCCGCAAGTGGAGTTCGACCGCCAATGCACACCTGCACGGCCACGACGAGTTCGTTGTCCACCTGGCTTCTGTGGTGTCGGCGGCATACACCCTCACACCGAAAGCCGATCCGACGTGACCCTCTATGTCCTCGCGGGCCTGGCGATCGCATTCGCGGTCGTCGGCCTCGCCCGCGCACTACGCGAACCCGACGTCGTTCGCGCGCAGCAGTATCCGCTCGGGAGCGCCGAGCGCAGGAGTTTGGAAGGAGGAGTACATGGCACGTGAATTCGGGAAGCTCTGGTTCGTGATGTTCCAGGACGACGACTTCTGCGCACAGCCATTGCTCGACAAGATGGTTTACGTTGCCCTACTGGGTCTGCCATCGGTCAACTATGCGGGTCTCACACCGCTGTCGATGAAGCGGTTGAAGAAGGCGTGCGCGCCGGCGACCGAGCTCGAGATCAAGGCCGCGCTGGTCCGTCTCGAACGCAAACGCTACGTCTTCACCGACAGCGAATCCGAGGAGCAATTGATCCGCACATTCATCCGAAACGACGAGGTTTGGAAGCAGCCGAACATGATGATTTCAGCCCTCAGATCGGCCGGTTTGGTCGAGTCCAGGAAGCTCGCGAGCGTGCTTTCCGAGGAGCTCGACCGGGTCGACATGCCGACGAGCGCCAAGCCGTTGCAGCAAAAGAAGCTCGACGACGCTCATTCGTTCGCCGAATCGCGTCTGAACTCGCTGGTCAAAGGGGTCGGGAAAGACTTCCCGGAACCCTTCGCCGAAGACTTCCCGAAAGGGTTACCGGAAGTCTTTGCGCGACCTGGGGAAATGGAAGTCTTCCCGGAAGTCTTAGCGAAAGACTTACCGGAAGACACAGTTGTAGTTGCCGTTGCAGTTGAAAGCTCTTCCCTCGAAAAACGAAGTTTTAAAGAGGGGGCTTACGTAAATCCGGAAGGTTGCTTGCGCGAGGCGTCGCGCCAAGAGATCCCCCCATCGAAATTCTGCGAGAAACACCCAGCCGGAACAACCGACCCATGCCGACCATGCGGCGCGGCGAGGGCCGCACACGCCGAATTCATGGCGGACAAGCTTCGCACCACCCAGCTCGCGCAATCCCGGGAAACGCGGGAGCGCATGGAACTCCGGCTCATCGCGATCGCCGAATGCGACCTCTGCGACGAGAGCGGTTACGTCGGCATGACCCCGTGCGATCACAACCCACACCAAGCTGAAACCAACCGGGCCGGCATCGAACGGGCACGCGCAGCACTGGCGAAAGCGAGCGGCGAATGATCTTCACGATCGAGCTCCCGTGGACGACCCCGCCGCTGTCGATGAACGACCGAGGCGCATCCGTCCAAGCCGCACGAGCAAAAGCCGCTCAGATCGCTCAGATTCGCTCAGATGTCTACGTCCTAGCCCGGAGTGTCAAGTTGCCCCGAAACGCGGGCCACGCGGTCGTACAGCTCCACTATCGGCCCGGAACGAACGCACGCCGCGACACCGACAATCTCGTCGCGACCCTCAAACCGATCTGCGACGGACTCGCAGCCGACACGACACACCGAACCGGATACGGACTCGTACCCGACGACACCCCGCAGTTCATGTCCAAGCCCGAGCCGATCATCCACCAGCACCGCAAAGGTCACGCGCGCATGTGGCTCGAAATCACCGTTCTCGACGAGCCGAAGGAGCTACCCGCGTGAACGAGAATCCGATCGACAACGAGAGTCAGTTCATCGTTCCGGTCGATAGCCCGCTGGGTCAGTGGTTACTCAATGGCCACGGGACGTATCACGTGACCGATGGACCACTGATCGTCGGCGAGGAGAAGGCGCTACGCGGCCTGCCGTTCGCGCATTCCACCGACGAGCCCGAACCGCAGACGACGCAGCAGCGTGCACTGCCGAAACCGTCGACGACACCGCCGATGTGGGCCAACGACCCCGCCAGATCGCGGCGGCCGAAACGACGCAAGAACCAACCGACCAGGCAGGGGATCGCATGAAGACCTGGAGCGAAATGACCTACCGCGAACAGCGTGAATCTCTCGGGCTCTGGCAGCCGTCGCTCGGCTTCCTCATCGAGAGAATGGGTCACGATCTGGCGAGGACATACGGGCCGATGTTCGAGCGCGTCGGACTCCTGTTCCGCGACAACATGCCTGACATCCAGGCGGCGTACGCGCTGGCAGGTGCCAAGTGAGCCGCACTGTGAGCGTCGAGATCCCCGGCCCGCCCGCACCTCCGCCCGGATGGAAGACGCACTCGGTCGCCGAATACGTCGACCTCATCGCGAAGGCCTTCGACGAAGCGCGAGACCTGGAGTGCGACCGCGTGATCGCCGAGGCCCAGGCGCGGATTGACGCACGCAAGAGCGAGCTGGAGGGGACGCCTGAACTTGCCGAGCGCGACGGGCGGATGTCCGCGCGAAAGGACGAATCATGAACGAAACCATCGGGCAGTTGCCTGCGAAGTGGCGCGCTCGCGCGGAGGGTGAGCCCGACGCGGGATACCAGTGCGCACTCGGGAACTGCGCGGACGAACTCGACGAGGCGCTGAAAGTCACCGGCGAGAACATCATTGCCACATTCAAAGCGTTGGGAGATGCACTGTGAGCACCGTGAACGAACGCGCTGTGAGGCGCATCGGCAAGCAGCGCGTCGAGCGACAGTGGGCCGCGGTAGCCCGTAACTCGTCCGCCATCCTGATGCCCACAGGTGCCGACCTTCAGGTCAACCCTGCGAGCGGCGTCATCTCGCTCCCGGAGTCCGGAGGTCTCTGGTGGCCAGGCCCGGTGGCGGATCGTGTCGACCTCGAAGCCTGGGGCGATCCGATTGTCGACCGCCGCAAGGCCGAGTCCAAGACCGCTCGACCATGGTGGTGGTTCTGGTGACCGACGACCACCTGCTGATTCCGCGGTTCGTACTCACCGCGATGAGCGAAACCCTGCGCAAGATCCCCGATCTCGCGATCGATATCGAGATCACGGCGACGAGGCAGGACCGTCTCGGCTCACGTCAGGGCGGGGGAGGATCACCGCGCGAGAAGGTCTACCCGCTGCCGTTCGACGAGGCCGGCGCCGAAGCGATGTGGATTCTGCACAACGTGCTCACGACGTGGGTGCGGCACGTGCTCGAGTATCGCCAGATGACGTTCCTGCCCGTGGGCTACACGCATCGGCACGGCGAGTTCATCGGACCACTACGGCCGAACGAGCGGCGCGTGCCACCGGGTTACAACGTCGACACGCCCGCATGTCTGGCGAAATGGCTCGACGCACACCTGATTAGCCTCGCGATGACCGAGGGGTGTGAGGAAGCGCCGCACGAGATCAAGGATGCGTACACGCAGGCGTTCGCGTGCACTGATCGGCCGCCTCGTGAGCGGTTCGCGTTCATCACCGACGAGAAGCTGCAGCGAGCGCGCAAGACCAGGCTCAATGCGGCCGGAATCGTCTCACTCGCAAAGGAACTCGGCGGAGCAGTGGAGGGGCTGAACAAGAAGCGGTTCGAGACGCTCCTCGCGGCAGGCATACTCACGCCCGCGCCTGGACCGTGGAGGCCGGACTATCCGACGCTCTACATCGTGGGCGAGGTGTTCGATGCGCACGAGAAGTACCCGTCACGGAAGTCGAGATTGAAGATCAGCGCTTAGCAGGGGATACGCGCTTAAGTGCCTAGTGGACTGGTACGCTTGCGCTGGCGCGAGTGGTGACGATATCCCACAGCGCAAATCCCAATCTTCTCGGTTCAGCGTGAACGCTGGATCTTTTGTCGCTTTCTGCCAGCAAAGCAAGACACCATGGCCCGCGCCAACGGGCACGTCGCGCTGCGCTGAACCGAGACCAGATCATCCAGGGGTGCGACTGGACTGCCGACGTAACCGTCACTGCACACGTGCAACTGCAACGTCGGAACCAACGCACACACGGGTTCTCGTCCAACGGTAGGACGGCGGGTCGCGCCCGTTATTGCAGGTTCGAGTCCTGTATGCCCGACAACGCTTAGGGGTGAGCATGATCGATTGGTTGATCTACAACCTGACCCGATTGATCGTGCGGCTCACCGTGTTACGCCGATAAACGAACGGAGTTGGCATGCAGACAGCAACCGTATCGATCGCGACCAAGCAATGCTCGGCATGCGGCGAACGGAAGCCTCTCGCCGAGTTCTACTTCAATCGACGATTCCAGCGCCATTTCGCTCGATGCAAGCCCTGCCAATCCGCGTACACGCTCAAGCGCTATCACGAACGCAACCCTGGAACAGGGGAGCGCAAGGCGAAGCGTGACGCGAGTAGACGGGCGCAGCTGACAACCCCGCCCGATGTGACGTCCTCGAACACGAGGGAGAGAGGGCTGGGTTGGCAGCATCAACTTCAACGTGAGCGCCTAATAGAAGCGCTCGCAGAAGGTGAGCCATGCTGGTGGTGCGGACAAGAGCTTCACGCCAGCGCTAGCGACAATTGGGATGGCCGCAGCCTAGAAGCGGATCACAGCGTGCCGCGTGCGCACGGTGGGATCATTGCGGATCGTCTTCTACACATGCGATGCAACCGCGCTCGCGGCAACGGTGAGCGTGACCATCTGCGTCCTGCCATCTTTCTGCAGCGCGAGACGTAAGCGCACTTATGGCTGGACCTGCCCAATCGAGACATGAGCGCGGGTATGGGTACGCGCACGTCAAGGCCCGAGACGCTCTACTGCGTGACCTCGTTGATGGCACGCCCTGCTATTGGTGCGAGCTGGACCTCTTTCGAAATCCCGAATCGAACTGGGACAAGTCACCGCTAGCGGCTGACCACTCGGATGAACGGGCCGCCGACGGCGGCAAGGCTGACAGACTCCTTCACCTGCGCTGCAACTCACAGCGCCAAGACGGCTCGCGCGACGACGAACGACCCGCCGTCACCGGTATCCCGCCGTGGGAATGGGGCGCGACGCCGGGCCTGAGTCCAACGCAGAAGCCTGAACAATTGGGCGACGACATGGACATCGGAACGACCTGGTTCGACTGGCCAGAGCTCGACTGACACCCCCTCGCTTTTTCTTCAGGGTGGGGGGTGCTTCGGGACCGCCGCAGTCCCCATCCCTTTTTTTACGGCCGGCCTCAATCGCCCCAGCGAAGTAGGGGTCGAGCTAGTCAGCGACCGCGCCGAAGGAAGTCCTCAAGGCTGAAATCCGAGCTCGCTGTGGACAGCGTCGGACGTGTCGAGGGGGTGCTCCTGGTGCTCTTGGTCGGGCGAGTGCTTCTCGTGCTCTTGGTCGGTGAGGTGTGAACAGTCGTCGGGCAAGCTTGACGATTGAACCCAACTCGATGCCCGCGAAGATCGAAGATGATGCCGCGTACAAACCAGCCGAGATGCGATCCGTTCCATCCGTAGACGCGATCGTCGACGAGATAACACTGGGGAGTTCCTGACCAGCTGTAGATCGCCCCATCGTCGACGATGTATGCGACGGGCCTGCCATTTCGCTCGTAGAGCGTCGTCTGATCCATCGGGCCATTCTCGCCGGTCTTCAGTTCGCGAAGCGTCGTATTTCGCTGCGGGCGTAACCGTTCGAGCTAGCAGGGGGGTGTCGCTGCGATGGACGAAATCGACGCCCTCGACTACCCCGGTCGCGCCCTCTACGACGCGCTGCACCGCCCCACGGACTCGTACGACATCACGTCACTGACGATTGAGGCGGCGAGAGTCAAGGATCGACTCGACAAGCTCGATCTGGTCCTACGCGGCGACGTCGACACGTGGGCAGTTCTCGTACACGACCTGCGCACCCAGGACTACGAGCTGCGCATCAACAACGCGGCCGCCGAAGCGCGACAACAGGCCTCGGTGCTACGCCAGCTCATCTCCGAGATCCGCAAACAGCAAGGCGACGGCGGTGAACCGCCGAAGGCCGAAGAGGACGGCCTCGATGATCTGTGAGGAGTTCCCCACCCTCGAAGGGCGGCAGGAACCGCACGAAGAATCCATTTTCCCCGGCGATCTGACGCATGCAGGCAAGGCGATCGAGCTTGCTCGACGGGCCGGCGCGATCTCGATGCCGTGGCAGAAGCGCGCTCAGAACGCCATCCTCTCGACGACGCCAGCTGGACGATGGACGCACTCGGATTGCTGCCTGATCATCCCGCGCCAGAACGGCAAGTCGGAGATCCTTATTCTCCGCTGCCTATACGGGCTGTTCAAGCTTGGCGAGACTATCCTCTACACGGCGCAGCGCTGGAAGACGGCGCGCGACGGCTGGAAACGGCTGATGTCGATCATCAAGTCGCGGTCCTGGCTGAGCAAGCGCGTCACCCGTGCAACGTGCTCGCAGGGTGAAGGCGTCATCGAGATCAACGGCGGCGCAGGTGAACCGAACGGAGCGTCGATCTCGTTCGGCACCCGCTCGAACGACACCGGTCGAGGTCTGACCAAGGTCGATCTCATCATCTACGACGAGGCATACAACCTCACCGACGGTGAGATCTCGGCCATGTCGTTCACGCAGATGGCCGCCGACAACCCGCAGACGATCTACGCGTCGAGTGCGGTGAACAAGGACGAGCATCCGAACGGCGCGGTGCTGGCCGCGGTGCGAATCCGAGGCCTGAGTCGCGAGCCGGACCTGTACTTCGCCGAGTACATGGCGCCCGAGGGCATGCCGCACGACTCCGAGGAGACGTGGAAGTACGCCAACCCGTCATACGGCGTGGTGCAGACGGCAGGCAAGATCCGCAAGATCATGCGCGGTCTGTCGACGCCGGCCGGACGCAAGGGATTCGGCGTCGAGGCACTCGGCCGCGGCGATTGGCCCGTTGCCGATGCCGCACCGCAGTGGTCGGTCATCAACGAGGACGACTGGAACGGCCTGAAGGTCTACGAGAAGCCCGAATTCGTAGGCCCAAAGGCGATCGGCGTCGACAGGACGATGGATCGCGCGCTGTGGTGCATCGCCGCAGCGCAGCGGACAACCGAGGGCCGAATCCACGTCGAAGTCGGCTACTTTCGGCCGTCGACACAGGCTGGAATGGTCTCGAATCTGGCGAATCTCGTCGGGATTTGGGACCCCTGCGCCACCGGAACCGACGGAAAATCGCCGTCGACCGTCCTTGAACCGCTACTGGCCGCGCCTGGTACCGATATCGAGCTGTCGAAGTCGAATACCGGTCAGATCGCGGTTGCATGCACAGGAATGCTCGACGACATCGAGTCGGGGGTGCTCTCGCTCGCCGATCAGCCCGCGCTCAACGCGTCCGCCGAGGGCGCGGTCAAGCGGGAACTGCCCGGGGGCGATTGGGTCTGGTCGAAACGCGGCGAGGCGCAGATCGCACCACTCAATGCCATTACGCACGCCAGATGGGCGCTCCTGACATTCGAATCACGCTGGTCCGGACCGCCGGTAGCACCCGCGTGGGACCGAGAAGCGCAACCCGACAACCGTTTCGGCGGCGGGGCGTGGCACACGAACCCCAATGACTTCGATGCCCTCGCAGTCGGATTCTGAAAGGCGGTGACCAATGGTCGACATCGTCGTGCCGTCGCGCGAAACCGGTTACGTCACCGATCAGGCCACGGCGCTGCAGCTCTGGAACGACGACGAGGAACTGGTCGAACTTCAGTGGCCGCAGTGCAACCGCGTCTACAGCCGAATGATGAAGGAGGACGGCCGAGTGTCGTCCGTTCTCCAGGCGATCGGCCTGCCGATTCGCAGCGCGAACTGGTGGATCGACCCGAACGGAGCCCGCGACGAGGTCACCGAAGACGTCGCGCGCAACCTTGGGCTGCCGATTCTCGGGTCCGAGCCCGATTCGTTGCCGCGCACGAAGGGCCGATTCTCGTGGGCGCAGCACCTGCAGACCGTTCTGCTGATGCTGCCGTACGGGCACAGCTACTTCGAGCAGGTGTACTCGATCAACGAAGACGGCACTCGGGCTCGGCTGCACAAGCTCGCACCGCGTCCGCAGAAGACGATCTCGGACATCCTGGTCGCCCTCGATGGCGGACTCGAAGCGATCGAACAGTACGCCCCGGCGAGCACCAAGCGCGTGGTCTACGGACTCGGCAAGGTCAAGATTCCGGTCTCTCGGCTGGTGGCCTACGTCCGAGATCCGGAACCCGGCGACTGGAAGGGTAGCTCGATCCTGCGACCGGCCTATAAGCACTGGCTGCTTAAGGACGAGTACCTGCGCCTGCAGGCCGCAACGGCTCGTCGAAACGGCATGGGCGTGCCCGTGGGCACCGCGGCGACCAAGAACGACGACGAGGTCAAACACATGCAGGACCTCGCGTCGAGCTATCGCGGCGGAATGTCCTCGGGCGTCGGTCTCGCGCCCGGTCAGACGCTCGAACTGAAGGGCGTCTCGGGAAACCTGCCCGACATGCAGGCCGCAATCAACTACCACGACAAGTCGATTGCGCTCGCAGGCCTCGCCCACTTCCTGAACCTCGATCGCGGCGGCTCGTACGCGCTCGCGTCAGTCCTCGCTGACCCGTTCGCTCAGTCCGTCCAGGCGCTCGGAGAGTTCATCCGCGACGTCTCCAACGCGCACGTCGTCGAGGACCTGGTCGATCTCAACTTCGGCGAGGACGAGCCCGCGCCGCGAATCGTGTTCGACGAGATCGGTTCTCGTCAGGACGCGACTGCAGCAGCGCTCGGAACCCTGGTGCAGAACGGACTCCTCGAGCCCGATGACGACCTGAAGATCGCGCTGCGGCAGAAGTTCGGGCTCACCGCACCCGATCCCGACAGCGCCGATCGGGCGCCCGACACCGCCGAAGGGGTGGACGAGTGAACATCCGAAACGGCATGGGAGTGCCGACGAACACCTCGGCGAAGAAGCGGGACTGGTACCGCATTCAGAACAAGGCCGACGACGACGGACCCGCCGAGATCTACATCTACGACGAGATCGGCGAATCGTTTTGGGGCGGAATCAGTGCCAACCAGTTCGCGCGAGACCTCGCCGAGATCACGGCGGACGAGATCACGGTCCACATCAACTCACCCGGCGGATTCGCCTACGACGGCATCGCGATTCTGAACGCGCTGCGCGGACACAAGGCAAAGGTCACCACCATCGTCGACGGCCTCGCCGCGAGCGCCGCATCGATGATCGCAATGGCGGGTGAGACGGTCGTGATGAATCGCAACAGCCAGATGATGATTCACGACCCCAACGGCGTCTGTGTCGGCAACCCGAAGGACATGGCCGACTACGCGGCGTACCTCGACAAGATGGGCGAGAACATCGCCAGCATCTACGCCGAACGCGCAGGCGGCGAAAACGCCGAGTGGCGCAGCGCCATGCAGGCCGAAACCTGGTACTCCGCCGAGGAAGCCGTCGAAGCTGGCCTCGCGGACCGCGTCGAGGGAACCGACGCCGACGCCGACAAGGCGACCAACAAGTTCGACCTGACCATCTTCAACTACGCGGGACGACACGCGGCGCCCAAGCCGGCGAACCTCGCCACCCGCCCCAAGAATTCCTCTGCCACCGAGGCCGGGGACGCAGGAAAGGAGGGCACTGTGCCCACTCTTAAGGAAGGCCTCGCTGAACGCTTCGGATTCGACGCCGATGCTGACGACGAGACCGTACTCTCGGCCGTCGACGAGGCGCTCGCAGAGCAGACATCCGACGCCGGCAGTGACACCACCGGCGAGCCGACGCCGTCGCAGGTGTCGAACTACGCGCGCAAGCACGGCCTGACGATCATCGACCAGGCTCAGTACGACGAGGTCGTCGCATCCGCCAGCCAGGGACGCGAAGCCCGCGCCCAGCAGTTGCGCGACGCCGACGAGGCGCTCGTGACCAACGCGATCAAGGACGGCCGCATCGCTCCCGCTCGCCGCGAGCACTGGCTCACCGCACTGGCCGCCGACCGCGACGGCGCAACCCAGGTCCTCGACAGTCTCGAGAAGGGTCTGGTTCCCGTCGCCGAGCTCGGTCACGGGCAGAACGAGTCGACTGACGTCGACGAGGTCACGAACATTCGCGAGAGCGATGCCTACAAGGGTCTGGAGGGCTTCTGATGCCGGGAATTACCGTCAAGTTCGACAAGGGTCGGATCACCCACACGGCCGAGGCGCCGATCGTCGGCGGCCAGGTCGTCCACCCGGGCACGGGACCGCGGAGCGCCGTCCCCGCAACCGCAGACTCCGAGAAGGTTCTCGGCGTAGCGCTGACCGACGCCGCGCCGAAGGCAGCACCCGCACCCGGCGTGCTGTACGTCGGCACCGATCAGGTCGCGGTCGCATCCGCGCCTGCCGTGGTGCCGATCAAGTCCAACGGCTCCGCGAATCCGGGCGATCTCGTCGTCGCACACACCGCAGGCGCGGTGAAGAAGGCGTCCGAGACGGCGAAGGTCACCCAGATCGTGGGCCGCGTCATCGAAAAGAACACCGACGCGGACAACACGGTCCTCGTCCGATTGGGAGGCTGATTCATGGCTAGCACGAAGTCGACCGTCTCGATCGACGACGGCCGAAACATCACCGTCGATCAGATCATGGGGAATCCGAAGGCGATTCCCCAGCGCGTCATCGACCTGGTTCGCGACAACATCATCGGCGAAGCGATGTTCCGCAACGCCGGCAACCCCGGCAGCCTGTTGGTGCAGTTCGAGCGCTCGGTACCGCTGTTCCTCGACGGTAACCCCGAGGCCGTCGCCGAGTTCGGCGAGATCCCGGTGTTCGACCTGGGCGAGGGTCTGCCCGAGGTCGCTCGCGGCGTCAAGACCGCTGCGGCGGTGCGTGTCTCGCGCGAGATGCGTGACTTCAACCAGATCGACAAGGTTCGCAAGCAGATTACCGCAGTCTCGAACACGGTGATCCAGGCGAACGATCTGGCATTCCGCGACGCGCTGGAATCTGCCTCGGTGCCCGAGGTTGCAGCGACCGCCGAATGGGAGGACGCGACCAGCAAGATCCGCTCGGACGTCAAGGAAGCCGCCAAGCTCATCGCGAGCACGGTCCACAACGGCGACCCGACCAAGCCCAAGGGGTTCCGTCCCGACACCCTCGTCCTGAACAGCTCCGTGCTGTACGACTTCATGGACAACGAGGAGTTCAACAAGATCTACGTCGGCAACGTCGCAGACAAGTCGATCACCTACACGGGCCTGCTCCCGAACAAGGTGCTCAACCTGAACGTGCTGCACTCGCCGCTGTGGCCGCTCGATCGTGGCCTGGTGTGCCAGCGCGGAATCACCGGCTTCTACGCCGATCCTCGCCCGCTCGAAGGCACCGGCACGTACCCCGAGGGCGGCGGCCCCAACGGCGGACCGACCGAGTCGTGGCGTTCGGACACCACGCAGATCCGCATGATCGGCGTGGACGAGCCCGAGTCCGCTTGCTGGATCACGGGGATCGCCTGATGTCCGGGGCGTACGTCGTCACGGCGTCACTGTGGAAGGACGCGGAGGGCGTTCGGCACCGGAAGGGCTCGCTGCTCGATCCGCCAGCCGACCAGGTCGCTCGCTTGCTTCGCGCCGGGGCGATCAAGCTCGCCGACGACGTCGAGGATGACTCGACCGACCAGGGCGATGCCGAGGCCCAGAAGAAGGCCGAGGCCGAGCGTGTCGCCGCCGAACAGGAAGCGGCTCGCAAGGTGATCGAGCAGGGCAAGGTTCCGCCGCGTCCGAAGGCGACCGCCACCGAGCCTGCGTGGGAGAAGTACGCAACCCTGCGCGGCATCGATACCACCGGCCTGGACAAGGATCAGCTGATCGCGGCTGTCGACAAGCTGGACGCCAAGTAGGAGGTGGGCGCACATGGCCGATTTCGCGACAGCGGAAGATGTGCTGAACGGCTGGCGCCCACCCTCCGGCACTGATGAGGCGGATATCGTCGCGAAGATCGCCGCGGTCTCGCAGTGGATTCGAGACCGCAAGCCCGACCTTGCCGACGATCACCCGCAGGCGCAGTATGTCGTCGTCGACGTCGTCCGGAATGCTCTGACGAACGCGAAATACGCGGGCCACACCCAGTACTCGCGAACGGTCGGCGGCGTCACCCGGTCAGGGACGCTCGTCGACCCGGGCGGATCGCTGGTCATCACCGACTTTCATAAGCAACTCCTCGGCATCTCGCTCGCGACCATGCCGCAGTACCGCTTCGGTGATTGCTGATGGAGGAGCTCGGAAGTCAGACGGTCCGCGTGGTCGTGCGCCAGCTCGGTAAACGCGGCGTGCATACCGAGGTCACGGCCGCCGAGTACCCCGGATGTTCGGTTCAGCCCATCTCGTCGACCGAGGGTGTTCCGCTGGAACGCTCGGAGCAGTGGACGATCTTCGCCCCGGTCGGATTTCCTGAGTCCACCGAGAACGTCCTCGCCGTCGATGGAATCGGCGACCGACTTCATGTCGACGGTGATCTGCAGACGTGGTTCGACGAGGACGGCATTGCCGATCACGTCTGGGGCACGTTGACGAAATGGAATGGGGGAGTGGCCAATGGCTGATCCGAAACCCGGAACATTCAAGTTCACCGCCCGCGACAAGAAGGCGGTCGCGAACTCTCGGGCGGTACGCGCTGCCACGAGTCGTCGTGCGGACATCGGCATTGCTGCGTTCCATTCGGCGGCGCGAGTCCCCGGCGGTACGGGCAATCTCGCGGCCAAGGTCCGCAAGGAGCCGGCGGTCGACCGGCATGGAAATCCTGGTCATCGCATCGTCGCTTACTCCGAGGGCAACCTCTCGGCGCTGTTCGGCACCAGGCGCTCCAAGCGAGTCCGGGCCGTCGCCGCTGCGATGCGTGCCATGAACGGGAAAGGCAGGCGTCGCTGATGGTCGTCGAACTCGACGAGACGCTCTACCCGAACGTCGAGGACGTCCTCATGGCGTTCCTTGCCGACATCGAGGAGACCGACACCGAACCCCCGATCGAGGACGACGGTATCGGCATCCAGATCAACCGTGTCGGCGGCAGCGACGACGGCATCACCGACTATCCGCGGGTGAGTGTCACCTGCCACCATCCCGATCCGCGCGGCGCATCCAATCTGGCCCGCCGCGTGCAGCAGCGAATGCTGAACATCTCCGGGCGGGAGATCGTCGTCGACGGCGAGCCGAAGCCGGTGTGCGTGGACTTCTGCCGCACCGACACCCCGCCCGAAGCCGAGCCGTACGAGAATCCGGAAGCCCGCCGCGAGATCGCGTACTACCTGCTCGGCCTGCAGCGACCGCGTCGCTGATCTTCCCAGCTCGACCCCTTCACCCGTAGCGCCGACCGCTGCGGGCCTCACCCATGCCACAAGGAGGCATCATGCCCAGCAGAGTCGGCGAACTCGAAGTCGCCCGTCACCAGCGCGAACTGATTCTCAAGCCCAACGAAGCGCACGTCTTCGGCATGCCGATGACCGTCGCGCCGATCGAATTCCTGACGGCAGGTCCGCAGGCGGCGCTTGCCGAACTTCCCGACGGCGCATTCGATTTCGGACTCCTGAACAAGGAAGACGCCATCACGCTCTCGCGCGAGATGGAGAAGTCCGACATCAACGCGATCGGTTACTCGAACCCGGTCCGTTCCGACTTCACCTCGGACATCTCGGGGATGAACTTCACCGGCCTCGAAACGAACCGGCACAACATCGAGAACAACCTCGGTGTCGACCTGTCGGCGATGCAGGCTGACGCGGTCACCGGTGAGGTCGCGTTCGACGCGCCCGCGATCGCTGCCATCCGCCGCCTGCGGTACGTCCTGATCTCGAAGGCGAACACGGGCGTCGACACGATTTACGTCGGCCGCCAGTTCTACGCCGGCGAGGTCGTGGAGATGGGTGAGCAGACCATCACCGACGGCGAAGGTTCGCTCACCTGGCCGACGACCGTCAACGCGATGGTCGACACGGAGTTCGGCGTCTCAGTGCGGCACTTCTTCGGCGGCCCCGGCTGGCTCCGTGTTCTCGAGGACGCCGGATTCACGAAGGCAACCCCTTAGTGCCCCTGTTGCCGGGGAACGACCTGTTCCCCGGCAACGACGTGTTCCCCGGCTGAGCAGTGCCGGGAGACGCGGGGGCGATCCCGACTGCTATCTCATCCGATCGAGCACGACGCATCCTGAGGGGATTTCGCGATGCCATTCAATCCGAGGACGTGGTTCGGAAAGCCGAACACCACGACGCCCATCGACGCCACGAATCTCAACCGCATCGAGAAGGGCATCAAGGATGCGCACGACGGGCTCGGCAACAAGGCGAATGCGCAAGCTGTCGCCGACGCACTCGCCGACAAGCTCTCCGAAACGGAAGCTGACACACGTTATGCACCCTTGTGGCAGCCGTCGACTTCGTACTCGGCGGGCGCTCCGGTACTCCTGCCGAACGGCAAGACCGCAACCCGCACAGCGAACGGAACTTCGCGTGCGCAGTTCGACGCCACGGAGGAAGCGCTGTGGACGCCGACCGGTGGCGGCCTCGCCAAGACCGAAGCCGACGCGCTGTACGCGCCCGCATGGAAGGCGAACACCGCCGTCACTGCGGGCCAGGTCGTCATCGCGCCGTCCGGTGCCGCAATCTCCCGCATCGCCAACGGAACGACGCGGGCCAACTACGACGCGACCGAGGCGGCGCTGTGGACACTCGCGACAACCCCGTGGGTCACCGACCCGTCGAACATTCCGATCCTGCGCAGCCCCGGTGACGGCAGGGTCGCCCGGTGGGAGTACATCCACAACGGCGACAGCGGCGGGTACATCTGGCACCTGCTCGCGGGTGCGCAGTCCGCTGGCGGATGGTTCATCGGCGCAGGCCTGGACAACGGCAACACCGGCTTCGCGATCGTCCGCAACAAGGCCCAGGCTGTCGGTTTCAAGATCGAGCAGGCGGCGACGATCACGTCGGCCACCGCGTACGGCATGGCCGTCGAACAGAAGTCCGCTCTGGCTCCTGCGGTGTTCATGGAGCAGAAAGTCGTCACGGGGGGCGCGGCTCCGCTGTTGCAGCTCATCTCGTACGAGACTGACGCGACGAAGCATTTCTTTCAGTGGCAGGGCGCGAACGGCAAGGGCGGCTTGGTCCGGTCCGCGACCGGCGTACTCGAGATCGGCGCCGACATCGAGACGAACGCGGCGGCGTTCCGGGCCCGGTCCAACAACACCGTCGCCGCTGCGTCGCGCAGTCACGTCACCCTAGACGTCGTCGAAGGCACCGGTCCCGCGCTGACGTTCATGAACAACACGGGGTCAGCGGGGTCGTGGTGGCCCGCCCGTCTGCGCGGCAACGGATCGAACCTGCTGTTCGAAACAGCCGGTCAGTCGACGGCGCTGGGCACGTTCGGCACCGCCACCGAGATCATGCGTCTGCGAACCGGTGGGCAGCTCTCGTTCTTCGGGGCTACCGCCGTCGCGAAGCGCACCGGCTGGGCAGTGCCGACCGGCACGGCGAAGCGCACGACGTTCGACACCGGCACCGTCACGCTCGCGGATCTCGCGGGCGTCGTCATGGCCCTGATTCAGGACCTCAACGGAACGACAGGCTACGGCCTGTTGCAGGCATAGGAGACAACGTGACCGAGCAGAACCCCACCCGCCGACTCCGCGTCGCGCACGTCATCGTGCAGCCCGTCCTCGTGTGGGACGACGGCGAAGAGATGGAACCGGGACCGGCTGTGCAGCCGTCGACGTTGCCCGTGTCGAAGGTGGCCGAGGCCCTGGCATCACTGCCCGCCCAGCTCGCTCAGATGGAGCAGGCAGAGCTGGGCGAGACCGCCGCACCTACCGAGTAGCCGCCGCGCACAGCGTCATTCGACTGAATGACGCTGTGCAACATGAACCGCTTTCCGCCGATATGCTTCGCGCATCAATCAGGCAATTCGGAGGGCTTCATGAGCGGCGCACGTCGTAGGAATCGATCGTCACGAGAGACGCTGCTACCGCAGAACCGGGCGGTCATCGCAGTCATCGTTCTCGTTCTCTTCACGGTCGGCGTCTCCGCGTACGCTCTCACCCGCGACTACGGCCTGGACCCCGCCGAAGCCGCCGCGCAGGACAAGATTGCCGCCGAGAAATTCGTCCAGGCTGAAGCCGATCGTGTCGCCGAGTTGGACCGCAAGCTGAACGCCCAGGTTGTCCGTCCCGCCGACCGGCCGCTACGCGTCCTGTTCACCGGAGACTCGCTCACCTACGGCCTCTACGCCTCCACGCAGGACAAGGGATTCCGTGGGGTGATGGTCAACGAGCTGTCGAAGCAAGGCCCGGTCGAAGCCGCCGCGTCGGAGCGATCCGGTGCAGGCGCGGGCGTCGTGGCGAGCATCGTCGACGTCCCCGACAACCTCGATCTTGCGATCGTCGAACTCGGCACGAACGACGTCGGCGGCCAGACGCCGATTCCCGATTTCACCGCCACCTACGGTGCACTGCTCGACAAGATCCGCGCGAAGACACCGGGCGTTCCACTGATCTGCGTCGGAACCTGGGGAAGCGCTGGCGGCGGCTTTGGCTCCGACCCGTACAACAACGTGATCGAGGAGCAGTGCACCCAGCGTGACGGCAAGTTCGTCACGATGTACAAGCTGTACCCGCGCGAGGACTACCGTGGCCCCGCTGGGCTGGAGAAGTTCGGCGGCATCAGTGACGACTTTCACCCGAACGACGAAGGCTACCGGGCAATCGCGGACACGCTTTTGAAGCGGATCACCTTCGTCCAGCCCACCGGGGCGTAGGTCGGTCTAGCTCTGGTCGGCGGGGACGGACAGCTTGGAAACGCCAATGACGTCGTCGCGTTCAGCGACGACCTTCCCGGTGTCGTCCTTGATGTACAGGTGCCCGCTGTAGAGGTCCACCTCTGCGATGTTTCCTCGGAGCGATTCGGTTCGGCCGTCGGCGTAAGCGATTGTGATCCACATGCGCGGGAACGCTACAGATAGTCCGCGCCGCACGTGGTGCAAACGCGGTCGCCGGTTGCGGTTCCGAGGTAGTACTCGCGCTCGGTCTTGGGGTGATCGCAGTGCTTGTTGCCTTCGTCGATCCACTTCTTGTGCAGCTGTGCCGCTTTGTCTGATTGCATGCGCGAGAGGCTAACCGGCGGGGGGTGCAACGCGCATCTGAAAGCGGCGCATAACACGAGGAAAGCTGCGCAGTAGATAGGTCGCTGTCGGGCCTAATGATTACCCTGGCCGCATGACCGCAAATAGGACAGTTCGCCCGCGCCCTGGCAGTCACATCTGGCGACGCATCGACGGCCAGTTCACCGTCGTGGGGCACAAGGAATCTGGGCTGGGTTACGTCGACAAATTCCCCGGGGCGTCCGACGTGGACCGCCTCGCCGCTCAGATGCAACAGCCCGGCGGATACACCATCGGACAGGGTGTGGATCAGATCGAGGTCGAAGACATCCTCAATTGGGATGACCTCACTCACCCTGACAAAGATGTCGCCGCAGTGATTTTGGGACCGAACAAGCCCCCGTTCGGCGAATGGGAAGAACTTAGTGAATGGCCGGAAACGGTCTGATGCCTGATGAGCATGACTTCACGTTCCGTCCAGCGCCCGACGAAGGCCAGGCGGGCTGGGTCACCTTGCCCGATGGCCGTCGCGCTTACCGGTATCTCGGGTCCGACGATCTGATCATCGACGAGTCGGCTACAGCTCCGGGTCTGTCCGACCCCGAGTGATCGCGCGGCCGTCGAAGCTGCCGGACTGACAGCCCGGCCCGAGTGGCGGCGTGTAGACGACGTCGTCGCACGCGCGGCACCGGTGAGTCCGGTGATGATGGATGTCGCACGAGCAGACGTAGCTGCCGACGAGGACGCGACGCGGACCGAACTCGTGGCCGTTGTGGCAGTGTGTCGGCGGCGTCTCGGCCCAGCCTCCGGTGACTGCGTGCAGCGAGTTGTGATTCACCACGACCACCTCCCGAGAAAGCGATAGCGGGACCCGGCTTCCCTCCGAGTCCCGCTATCGACAACCTAACAGACTTCGAACGCCTGTGCGAAAGCATGGGCGTTTTTTCGTGCCCGAATCACGGGCCCTCAATCCACCGGGCAGGCGGAGATCGGCGGTCGACCGCCTGCCCGGTGTCTCCAGGCCGCAAAACCGATCGCCACACCGAAGGAGGGCTCCCAGATGGGAACCAAGATGCAGCAGTTCGACAAAAAGGCATTCCGGCCGACCAGGCTGACCGCGCCGGATGGCCGCGAGTTCACCGCGTCGACGCTCGCGGAATACAACGACCTCATCACCCGGGGGTACTCGGTGGAGGGCGCGGCCGAGCCCGACGCTGCGCAGGTCGACACCGACACCGTCGATCCCGCCTCGCTGACAGCGAACGACGCCGCGACCTCTGCGGATGCCCAGGCCCTCGCGGCTGACCCGGTGGCTCCTGCCGCCGACGAGTCTGCGCCCGCTCCCACCACCGGCAAGGCAGCCGGACGACGCAGCGGCGGTGCTCAGTGAGCGACTCGAACTATGACGCCCCGAGCGGCTCGGTGAACAAGAACGTCCGCACCTACGGAACCGACGCGCGAGCCGCGAAGGAACCGTTCGTGTTCACGCTCCCGGGGAGCCCTGAGTTCACCGTGACCGAACCGGACGCCGGAACGGTCATGGACATCGAAGAGGCGAAGACGTCTCGTCAGGTCCTCAAATTGTTCCTCGGTGAGGACTACGCGGATCTCGTCGAGTTCCTCGAGCCTCTGCACCCCGACGTCCTCGTCGATCTCGCCCAGGACATCTCGCGGCACTTCGGCCTGTTCGACACCGAGGCAGCCGGAAACCGCGCCGATCGTCGTCGGCGAGATCGCCGCCGCCGCTGACGATGGACGACGACGGGAGCGGGCCCTCCTTCTTTGTCACTCTGATGTCAGAGGCGGTCGGCCCGTTCTTCGTCGAGATCGACGATGCACCCGACATCGTGATCGACCCCCCGGCCGCCGAGAACATCGCCGAACTCGACCTCGTCACGTCGGTCACCGATCAGCTCGATCTCCTCGTCGGCGAGGAAACGGCCGACCTGATCATCGAGCACTTCGAGAAGCGCCCGGTCTCGGAACTCGCCGACCTTGTCGATGACATTCGCGAGCACTTCGGAATCCTGGTCGCGCCGCGCATCGGTTGGTCGGAGCTGATCGACGAGATCGACAAGTACGGCCCCGACATCGAGTGCGACCTGATGTACATCCCGAACGCGCCCAGCCTCTACGACTGGGTGCGCGATCACCGAAACACCCCATGGAATCAGCTGCTTCGGCTGCTCTCTCGCATGCCCGAGGGTGGCTGGTATCTCGCCGCTGTCGGCAGTGACGTCGGGCGTGCCGAGGCCATGCTGAAACTCGAATCCGAGGGTGAGATCAAACCGCCTTCCCGCCGACCCTCTCTCGTCGGCTGGACCTCGGAACGTGAGCGGCAGACCGAGATGGTGGAGACGCTCCGCCGCATCGAGCACGCGACATGGGGTGCGTCGCAGAAGTTCAAGGGCAAGGGCGGCCGACCGCCGAAGAACCTGCCTCGTCCGCTCACTGGCCGCGCTCAGGCCGAGGAGCTCCGGTCGTTCCGTGACCACGACGAAATCGGCGCGCAGGTGCTGGGGAGTCGATACAAGCCGATTCTGGCGTGACCTACAGGGGGTGAAGCGCTGTGCCCAACCTCCAGGGCGGCGAGACCTATATCAACGTCATGCCGTCGATGGATGCGTATTTCAAGCGCGTCCGTTCTGCAGTCAAGTCCAACAAGGTCACTCAGCACGTCGATGTAGAACTCGACCGCAAGTCGCTGAACAAGGCCAAGGCCGAGCTCGAGAAGTCGGGCCGCGAATCGGCCGCCGCGCGCAAGAAGCAGGCAGCGGCGGCCGGTTCGGTGCTCGCCGCCGAGAAGCAACTGTTCGCGCTGCGACAGAAGGGTGTCGCCGACGCGAACCGTCTCGCCGCAGCCGAGGACAAGGTCGCAAAGGCCAAGCGCGACAGCCACGCTGCCGCTGCTGCACTGAACGCTGCCGAGGCCAAGCGGGCCCGTGCGAGCAGTCGCGTCACACGAATCGAGACCAAGCTCGACACCCGTCGCGCCGAGTCGGACAGCGATTCGTTCCTGCAGCGTCTCGGTGCCAAGTTCGGCCGAGGCGGAGAAGCCGTGGGAGCGAAGTTCGTCGGCGGCATCAGCCGTGCGGTGAATGCGAACTCCGCTGGCGACAGGCAGGGCCGCGGCTTCATCGCGGGATTCGCCGCTGCCATCGGCTCCGGAATGCGCGCTTTGGTCGCCGGATTCGCGGTTGCCAGCGGCGCGGCCAGCTCGGTGATCCGGAATGTCGGCACTGTCGCGATGGTCATCAACCTCGCCGCACGCGCGGCGCGCTCGTTCGGCGTGGGAATGCTCGCCAGCTCGATGGCCGTGCGCGCGGTGTCGGGTGCTGGGATCGTGCGGCTCGCGGGAGCGCTCAAGCTGGCAGCTCGTGCGGCGGGCATTCTCGCGCGCGACATCGGACGGGTGACCGCTGCACTTCTCGTGTTGGCAACGGTCGCCAAGGTCGTCGGAACCCTGACGCGACTGGGCCGCGTTCTCGGCGTGGTCACAGTCGGCTCTGCTGTGGCGCTGGGCGCGATCGCTGCGCTCGGTTCGGTCGTCGGCAACTTCGTCGTCGGGCCGATGGTCCAGGGGCTCACCGCGCTTGCGGCCGCCATGGGAACTGTCGCGGCTGCTGCTGCTGGCATTCTCGGCCCCGCCATCGCTGTCGCGGGCATGGCCTTCTCCGGCCTGTCCGCGGGAGTCAAGGCGTGGACGGACTCGCAGAAGGCGATCGATACCGGCGCGTCGAAGACGGCGGCGGCGGTCAAGGCAGTCGAGCAGGCGAAGAAGTCGCAGGCTCGTACCGCCGAGCAGGGCGCACGTCAGATCGTCGACGCCGAGAAAGATGTCGTCGAGGCGCAGGAAGACGTCAAGGACGCCCAGGAGGACGTCAACAAGGCGCGCCAGGAAGCCACCCGCGACGCGCAGGGTTACGCCCGCAGTCTCAAGGGTCTCGCGCTCGACGAAGAGGGCGCATCGCTCTCGCTCGCCGAGGCGCAGAAGACTCTCCGCGAGACACTCGCGGACCCGGATGCCGACAATCTCGATCGCTGGCGCGCGAACCTCGGTGTCCGCGAAGCCGAGCAGGCATTCGAGGAGATCAAGGCATCGAGCGCACAGGAACGCGCGGAGATCGCCGACGCCCAGGCCCGCGGTATCGAGGGCTCGGACAAGGTCGTCGCCGCCAAGGAGCGCGAGGTCGACGCACAGGAACGACTGAGCGATGCTCAGGCGAACCTGGCGCAGACACAGAAGGACGTCGCGCAGGCCAACGTCGACGCGGCGGAAGCCGTTGCGGATGCCTACGCCAGCATGGCCGAGGCGCAGTCCGGCGGATCGTCGTCGATCGATCCGTTCGACGCCATGATCGGCGAGCGGTTGGCGCCGATGCTGCAGGCATTCAAGGACCTCCGCCAAAGCGTCACAGATCAGTTCAGTGGCGCGATGATCGGATCGTTCGGTCAGCTCGGTGGACTGCTCGGCACGCTGCAGCCACAACTCGGCGGGTTGGCAGCCACCCTCGGCGCCATCGGGTCACAGGTCGTGAACTCGATCGCCAGCCCAGAGGCGGTCGACGGCCTGAATCGCATGATCGCCGGCTCGAAGGCGTTCTTCGACAACTTCACGGGCGACAAGAACGGAATCGGCAACTTCTTCTCCGGACTGATTCAGGTACTCGGAACCGCTGCCGAGACGTTCTCGGGCGCCGGGGCGACGATCAACGACTTCCTGTTCGGTCTCGGTGAGCGACTGAAAAACATCACCGGCGATGACCTCAAGGGGACGTTCGACGGAATCCGTCAGACATTCGAGAACATTGGTGCCGTCGTCGGTCCACTGTTCGACCTGTTCAGCCAGTTCGGATCGGTAGCCGCAGCCGGGTTGGCACCCGGTTTCGCGTCGATGGGGCAGGCGATCACGGATTCGCTGCCCGGTCTGATGAGCATGGCCGAGACGCTCATGCCCGCGCTCGGGGAGGCGCTGACCAACCTCGCCCCGGTACTTCCGGGCTTGGTCGCGGCGTTCTCTCCATGGGCCGAGATCCTTGCGGTCCTGGCGCCGATTCTTGCGACGGTCATCGCGAGCCTCGCCCCGATGGCACCGCTGCTCCTGGCGGTCGTCACCGCGGTGAAGCTCGTCGGCGTCGCGATGACCATCTGGAATGCCGCGATGTTCGGCGCGTCAGTTGCGCAGGGCATCTTCGCTGCGGCGACCGGTAGGTCCACTGCAACGCTCGGCGCGAACACCATCGCGCTGACGGCACACCGGGTGGCACTGCTTGCGGGCACCGTCGCTCAGACGGCGTGGAACGCGGTGACCAACCTCGGCATCATCTCGGCGACGAGAGCTGCCGCGGCGTGGGTTGCGAGCAAGGTCGTCATGGTTGCCACCTCGGCGGCGACCGGTATCGCGACGGCAGCACAGTGGGCCCTGAACGCGGCGATGAGCGCCAACCCCATCGGTCTCATCATCGCGCTGCTGGCGGGACTCGTGGCCGCAGTCGTGGTGGCGTACAAGAATTCCGAGACGTTCCGGAACATCGTGCAGGCCGCATGGAAGGGCATCGAGGCGGTCATCACGTGGGTCTACAACAACGTGATCATGCCTGTCCTCGGCTACTTCATGGATCGCATCCGTGAGGTCGGCTCGGTCATCTCCTGGTGGTACGAGAACGTCGTCGAGCGCTACTTCAACCTCGTCGGAACCGTCGTGTCGACGGTCGTCGACGTCGCGGTGGGTGCCTTCGATAACTTCATGGGCGCGCTCCGCAAGGTGGGGGAGTTCGTCACGACCACCGCGCGAGGCATTGGGGAGCAGTGGGACAAGGTTCGCGGCTACCTGGCCAAGCCGGTCAATTACATGATCGGCACGGTATTCAACGGCGGAATCCTGAAGGCGTGGAACGCCATCGCCGGATTCCTGCCGGGTATCGATCCGATGGAGCCGCTGCCGACCATTCCTGAGTTCGCCCGGGGCGGATCGGTGTTCGGCCCTGGCACTGGAACGTCCGACGACATTCCGGCCATGCTCTCGAATGGCGAGCACGTCTGGACCGCGAAAGAGGTTCAGGCGGCGGGAGGTCACGAAGAAGTTCAGAAGATGCGGATGGCTGCGCTCCATGGCGGCCCGGCGCTCTATGCCGTTGGTGGACCAGTCGATCTGAATGCTGCACCGTGGCCAGGTGGCGGCGGCGAGGCAAACTTGAAGCCCGCTGCGATTCTGGCGCGACGCAACATCCATAAGTACTGGCCCACGATCGGAACAATCGGCGGCTATCGCGCCAGCGATCCATACCCCGACCACCCGTCGGGACTTGCCCTCGACGTCATGACCGGCGATCCGATCGGAACGCAGGTCAACGACTGGCTACACGCTCAGATGAATGCCCTTGGGCTGAACTACACAATCTGGAAGCAGTTCTACAAGCCGGCCGGCGGCGTGGGCAACTTGATGGAAGACCGAGGTTCCGTCACCCAGAACCACTGGGACCACATCCATGCCCTGTTCAACGCTAATGGCGTTCCGGGCATTCAGGATGGGGGCGTAGGCAGTAGCGCCATCATCAGTAGCGCGGCCCAGGAGTCGTTCCTGCAGTCGAAGATCGCCGAAGTGCTCGACAAGGCGCTCAATCCGATCAAAGAAACCATCGCGTCTGCTATCGGTTCACCGCCGCCGGAGTACCTCGGCATCCCGCCGAGGTACCTCGATGCGGGACGCGACAAGGTGTCAGGATTCCTCGCTGACAAGGCGTTAAATCTCGGCGAGATGCTGTCGGGGGCATGGAACAAGGCCAAGGACATCGGTGATGTCCTCACTGGAGGCCTGTTCCGTGACCGCGGTGGCTGGATCCCCAACGGCCGCTCCCTCGTCAACAACGAGACGGGCAAGCCCGAGGCGATCCTGAACTGGGAGCAGGTGTTCGCGCTTCGCGACCTGTTCATGAAGGGCGACTTCGCAGGAGCGCTCGGCATGAAGCCGCTCCCGCAGCAGGCCGACCCTGCCGCGGGCACCGAAGCCAGCAACCAGGCCGCAGCCACGGCGGCGACATACGGCAGCGATACGCAGACCAACGCGTTCGATGTCGACTGGCTCGGCGTCGGTGCGCAGATCGGCACCTCGCTGCTGGCCGAGTGGGGCAACGACCTGCTCGGCATGGCCGGATTCGGCGACCGCTTCGAAGGTCTGAAGTTGGTCGACGAGCGCGGCCACAGCACCAGGAACGAGGCCACCTTCGACAACACCACCTCGCCCACGGGCGCGGCCGACACGACCGGTGGATCGACGGCGCAACCTACTGCGTCGCCCGAAACGCCAGCCGTCCCGGCTGCACCTGTCGACGAAACACCGAGCCAGTCTGCGTCGGTGGTGGACAAGGTCAAGGCCGCGTTCAAGCCGTACGGCTGGGACTCCGGTGATCAGTGGGCTGCGGCCGAATGGATCATCGGAAAGGAATCGAGCTGGAATCCACTCGCGCGCAACCCATCCTCGGGTGCGTTCGGACTGTTCCAGTTCCTCGGGTCGACCAAGGATCAATACCTGCCGGACGAGAATCCGGACGGGTACATCCAAGGTCAGGCGGGCGCGAAGTACATCAAGGATCGCTACGGCGATCCTCTCGCCGCGAAGTCGTTCTGGGAGAAGAACAACTGGTACGACCGCGGCGGTCTCGCAGGCGGCAAGGGCTTCATGCTCAAGAACGTCATCCATCCCGAGCGGGTTCTCTCGCCTCGTCAGACGGAAGCGTTCGAGCAGCTCGTGCCGATGCTCGACCGGATGCACAACGCGACAAACGCACCGCCCGAGGCGTTCTCGTCGTCGGCTCGCGAATCGCTCGAGTACGCGCCGGTCAACAGCGGCGCTACGTACAACGTGACCGGAAGGGTGGATCGAGGAACGATGGACGAGCTCAGCCTTCACGAGCGTCAGGATTCGCGTAGGTACCTGTCGAGGCGCCGATGATGTCGATGCACGAGTCGATTGCGATTCGGGGCGTCGATGGGAGTTACTGGCCGCTGGGCGGGCCGAGGCACAACGATCGAGATGCGTGGATTCGCCACGGTCTTAACGGTGTGTTCAAGCGCGCCCCGCGGACTCCTACTCGCACGTCTCGCGCGTATCAGATCGGCTCGACTCCTCGAATGACGAAGACCGAGGAGCGTCTGGTCGACTTTCGGGTTCGTCTCGAAGGTCGCACCAGGCGCGATCTCGAAGAGCTGTTCGTGGCGTGGAACGAGGCGTGGGACTTCGACGCCGACCTCGAAATGCTCACCCGCTCCGAAGCGTACGGCGAGCGGACACTCCGGCTGCGTCTCGATCGTGAGATGCAGCCGGATGTCGGCACGTTCTCGATGCAATCCAATCGGATGGAAATCGAGATGGTCGCCGTCGCCTGCTGGCCGTTCCTGACCTCGGGCGTCGACACGATCACGAAGAACTTCGGCATCGGCACGACGAATCTCGAATTCGAGATCGACAACAAGACCGACGTGCCGCTGTGGATGGAATGGGGCGGCGACCCGATGACGTCCCTGCAACTTCCCGATGCGCTGTCGGGGCGCATGGTTCCCATTCCGGCGCAGACGAACGTGTGGAAGGTCCGCACCCGCAAGACGTTCGAGACGCTGTCGTCGGCGGATGGCACCAACCAGCTACCCGCTCTGCGTGGCCTGTCGTTCATGTACGAGATCCCGAAGCGGGTCATGAAGCCCGTCAAGCTGCCGGTCGTCGTCACTGCGTCGGCGCCGGGTCAGATTCGCGCGATCATGCGCCGTAATCACGAGATGCCGTGGGGGTGATCTGTGGTCTACAGCCTCGATGAGGGTCTACGGATCATCGATGAGCAGTTCGAGCAGGATCAGCGAGATGCCAACTCGCCGCCGCGGATTCACATCCGCGACAAGTCGCTGAGCTACGTCGGCGACGTCGAGGGCTTCAACAACTACTCGTGGGAAGACATCTGCAACGACGCCGGCGAGGCATGGTTCGAGCTGCCATCCGAGGACGACCTGTCCAAGTGGTTGCTCGAGCAGCCCGTCGACGCAGACATCTTCCTCGTCTTCGAGACGAAGTGGAAGCGGGAGACCTACAAGGTCTACGACATCGAGACCGACGTCGACGAGAACGGCATCGAGGTTGTGCGGCCCGTCGCGCTGCACATCTTCGACGAGACAAAGCATATCCGGTGCTGGCCGAACACCATGTCGACGATCCTGATCCAGGTACCCAAGGTGGACCTGCAGGCGGGCAACTCGATCGGCGTCGTCAAGGGTTACATGTTCCGGAACCTGTGGCGTGAGCAGGCGTCGTTCTGGATTCCCGGGTTCGACATCTGGTCACCGGCCAACTGGCGCGCGAACTTCCGCAACGCCGAGTGGCCGATGGTCATGCTGCCGCTGCTCGAATCGGAGAAGAAATCCGAGTGGTGCGTCCTGGGCGCGCGCATGGACAACTTCTACGACCTGGTCAAGCCGACGCTCGAAGATGCTGGCCTGCAACTGACCGCAAAACTGTGGCTGCCAGGCGATCCGCAGCCCGCGCCGAACCATATGACACTCGACCGGCCGACGATCGTGTTCGACGTCAAGCAGCGCAAACCGGTCTCGGGCATCACGGGAACGATCCTCGACGCGATCCGCGACCTGCTGCGCATCATCCTGCCCGACGGCACGACCGAGCAGGTCACGATCGCCGATCCGAACACCGACCCGTCGTCGATCACCGGCGACACCCCGTACGTGATCTGGCGCAAGGATCAGCACCTCGGACTGCGGTCGAAGATGACGATCCATAAGCCGCTCGAGCACACGATCACCACGGGCGGAAAGTCGCCCGACGCCATCAACCAGGGCGCCAAGCTCATCTCGAACATCCTGCTCGGCATGCTCGGCCAACTCATCGGCATGCCATGGCTGACTCTCGGCATATTCGACAAGGCCGTCGAGGACATCATTCTCGCCTGGGCGATCTTCACCGACTTCAACCGCAAGGCGGCCATGGGTCGGTACGCGCACAAGTCCGGGTTCGAATCCGGCGGGGGAGTGGCGGTCTCGCCATCCGGCCTGCAGACCGGCCGCGTCGGCCTGTTCAAGGCGCGCGGTTACGTCAGCTTCGCCGCTGCCGTCGACGACGCGTCGCCGTACATGCTCGGCAAGCACGTCGACGTCGGCCAGCACTGCGGATTCGAGATCGCAGACAAGGTGTGGCTGTCGAACATCGCCAGCGCCAAGCAGACCGGCTCCCGCGAGGACCCGCCCATGTGGACGATCTCGGTCGGCGACTACCGCCAGCAGGAACCGCCCGGAACCACCGCACTCCGACATCTCGAAACCTTCGCTGGCGCACTACAACAGCACGCCAGCTCCATCTAGGAGGATCTGTGGCCGACATCGAAGCCGTGATGCGCGACGAGGGCATGCACCCGCTCGCGTACCTGTTCATGCATCCGCCGTCGAACGGCGAGGATTCGCCGCCGATGAAGTTCGAACCGGACGCGATGAACTCGCTCGGACGTCATCTCGAGCGCCAGGGATTCGAGCAGGTGCGCGAATCCCTCGATCGCTACGACCCGCCTCAGGTCGGCGCGATTCATCCACACAACCCCGGCAAGTGGACGGCCAAGACTCGGCCCGAGCCGACCGTCGCCGCTGATCCCCTCGCGCAGGTGAAGGCGAAGCTGGAAGAGCTACCTCCCACCGAGCGTGGCGCATTCGTCCAAGACCTGCTGACAGCGTACGCGGGCCCGACCGAGGAATACGAGGAGGGCCAGTGACCGCACCGCGGTTCTACCCGCTCGAACGGGGCGTGAGCTACGAGTCGCCGTTCGGCGCACGCGTCAACCCGGTCACCGGGCGTCGCGAAGGCCACATGGGTCAAGACTTCGGCTACCCCGGCGGCAGCGAGGGCCGAAAGATCTACGCCTGCCAAGGCGGCATCATCCAGTACATCGGTGCTGCAACGGGCTTTGGTCAGTGGATCGTGATCGATCACCCGACCGAAGCCGGTAGCGGCACAACGGTGTATGGCCACATGTGGGATGCGTTCGCGACCGGGTTGAAGCGCGGCCAGTGGGTCGACGCCGGACAGCACATCGGCTATGTCGGTGCGAACGGTCAGGCCACGGGGCCGCATCTGCATCTGGAAGTGCACCCGTCGATCTGGCTGCCAGGATCGCAGATCGACCCGCTGCCCTGGCTGGCAGGCGCGCTGTGGCCCGGTGACTCAGTCCCGGCCGCAGCACAGCCCGACGAGTCCGCGCTGTGGGACGACGTGCTCGAGCAGTTCCTGGGGCCGCGCTGATGGACGCCCAGACGCTCGCGAAAGCGATGGACAACCGTGTTCCGATGGCACGGTACGAGGAACTGGCACCGCACTTCAACCGCGCACTGATTCAGGCCGGATGCACGACGATCTTGCGAGTGACGATGTGGTGCAGCCAGATCGGTCACGAGTCCGGCGGTCTGAAGTGGATGGAAGAGATCGCGGACGGCTCGGCGTACGAGTGGCGGAAGGATCTCGGGAACACGCAGCAGGGTGACGGGCGGCGGTTCAAGGGCCGCGGTCCGATCCAGGTGACCGGCCGCAACCACTACGCCAACCTCTCGCGATGGGCGCACCAGAAGGGCTACGTTGACAGCCCAACGAAATTCCTCGACGAGCCGACACTCTTGTCGCTGCCGGAGTACGGATTCCTCGGCGCGGTCTGGTACTGGACCACCGAGCGACCGCAGATGAATGCACTCGCCGACGCCGAAAACCTGATCGGTGCAACGCAAGCCGTCAACGGCGGCCAGCACGGTATCGACGACCGACGCAAGTTCTACTACCGCGCGCTCGCACTCGGCGACGCGCTCCTACCCATTGAGGAGTTCGACATGGCAGCAGCAGACGAAATTCAGAACCAGCTACTCGGACCGGACAGCAAGGACGAAGGCCGCGGCTGGCCGCAGCTCGGCGACTTCCTACGCAAGCGCCGCAGCCTCGTCGACGCCGTCGGGCGGTTGCTTCAGATCGGCAACTTCCAGGTCGGACAGCTCGACCGCGTCGAGAAGAAGCTCGACGCATTGTTCGAGGCGAACAAGACCCCCAACCCGGCACCGCGCCCCACGACGGAAGGCAAGTGACATGACCACTCTCAACGCAGGACTCGAAGCACTCCGCGATCTCGTCGCCGAGCAGCCCCTCGTCAAGCGGTACAGCAACACGATCACTTCACTGGTCGGCCTCGCGATTAACGTCATCTGGGTGCTCGTCAGCCTCGGCGTCGACGTCCCCGAGCAGACGACAGTCGGTGTCGCTGTCGCCATTCAGGTGCTCGCCACCATCGGCGTGCGACTCACTCCGAATGGCGTGACCGAGAAGCAGGTAGCTGAGATCGAGGAGTACGTCGGACGCCACCGCGCGGAGGACTGATGGCAGAACTGCTGGCCAGTGTCCCCATCGGGGACGTAGGAGCAGGCGCTTTGCTTGTCCTCGTCGTACTGCTACTGCTATCCGGCCGACTGATCACCAAGGCGCAGCACGACCGCGAGATGGCAGCCAAGGATAAGCAGATCGACAAGCTCTACGAGTTGCTGGATACCGAGCAAGGCATCTCTTCGGAAGTGTCAAAACAGAACACGGCGCTACTGCCTGGCGCGAACCTCGCCACCCACATCGCCGAAGCGCTCCACGAGATCGCCGACAAGCAGGTGACGTGATGTGGCCGTTCAGCAGAAAAAAGGCGGGGAACGAAAGCGCCATTCGCAGCCTGGATGAGCAGCTGTCGGAACGCCGCGAGCATCTCGCCGAGGTCAAGAAGAAAACACCGGAAGCTCAGCGCGCGGGAGCACGAGCGCAAGAGCTGGTGTCCGCAAACGGATTCACAACCGCGATCGCGGTCTCGATGGAAAGAAGGTAGCTGGTGTACCGAGCTATTGCAGCATCGGCTACGACGCTTGCGGTTGGCGCTGCGCTGGCGGCGGCATTCGAGGCGAAACAGGCTGGCGATATTTTGCTGCTCGTTGCGGCAACAGCGTCGTGGGTGTTCACCATTCTGTATGCGACGCGGTCGCGGTGGCGGCTGCTGAACGCGGGCCGCTCGCTGCTGTACGTGATGCTGTCGCTGTCGATTGTGTTGACGCAGAACGCCGCGTCGATCTACCTCGGCTCGAACTACCTGGGCCGCGGCGTGATCCGCGTCGAGATGTACTGGTGCCTCGTTGTTGCAGTCACCGCAATGACGTTCGTCTTGGTCCGGATACAGCGTTCCGAGAAGCGCACCGACTGCCCAAAGGGCAGCAAGGGTCGCGATGGGAGGTGACAGATGACCTCTCCCGACCACTCAACCGGCACGCAGCCGAACACGGGCTGGTCCGACGTCTCTGAGATGGCGACGGACTTCACGAAGAATGGATTGATCGGAATCCTCTTTGGAGGATTCGCGAATGGACTGGCAGGCTTCATATCCTCGCTCGTTGGCGGCATCTTCGGAGGCACAGGCGGCGGCGGACTCGGAGACCTGATCGGCGGACTTCTCGGCGTCAAGAACAAAGTGAACCACGTCGCCGACGTCGAGATCCCACGCGTGGACAACCGCATCGACGAGCTCGCCGGCGGCGTCACCCAGTTCACGTTCGCGCAGTCGGGGACGTTCACGAAACCAACAGGCGCAACACGCATTCAAGTCACACTGATCGGCGGCGGGGCTGGGGGTGCTCGCTATCAGCGCACAGTCAACCCAGGCGGTGGTTCTGGTGGGTGGACAAAATGGTACGAGTTTCTGGCGGCCGAGGTTCCCTCATCGGTCGCAGTCACCGTCGGTCCAGGCGGAGGCGGTGGCATCAGCGACGGCAGCCTCGGCGCTTCGGGCGGGGCCAGCGCCTTCGGGTCACTCCTCAACGTCGGCGGAGGTCGGTGTCAGCCGAGCGGCGCAATTCCAGGATTTGGAACTGAGCTGTACTACAACGGCTCTGGCGGCAAGGGGTATTCGGAATCGGGCGACGGTGCGCGCCCTGGCGGAAACGGCCCATTTTCCCCAGGCGGTGCCGCTGGCACTACGTCGAGCAAGAATGGCGAGAACGGCGTACCAGCGCCGGAAGGGCTTATCGGACCGGGGTCTGGCGGTGGCGGCGGCGAGAGCGTGTCGGGTGCGTCGGGCAACGGCGGGCATGGCGGCTACCCAGGCGGTGGCGGTGGCGGTGGCGCCAACTACAACTTTGCCGGAACCATCGGCAATGGCGGCAATGGCGCAGCAGGCCTTGTCGTCGTGCGCGTCTACTTCAACTAGGAGACCTCAATGGCGACAGCAACTCTCGTCGAAGAATCGATGTCCTGGTGGCAGCCAGGCACCAACCTGTACCGGCTATCCGAACCGTTCCAAGGAAAGGAGTACGTCGCTGTGACCGTAGCCCCAACCGGAACGGCGGTCATGCCCGCGACCGAGTCGGGAGCGTCGGTGGCTGCGCCGAATGAGATAGGCCTGGTGGCCTACCGTAGCGAGTACCCGCCGATCCCGCACGACGAGATGCTTCAGCGACTTGGCTATCAGGTCAAGTGATGACGCTGTCTTCGGTGGCAGTCACACGCGAACAACTAATAGAGCTTTTAGCTGACGACAGCTCGCCCGATGCAGTTTGGGTGTGCAGCGACACCGGAGCGAAATCTATCGTCCAGGCTCCATCGTCCGAGCAGCTCGATGCGCTGCGGTCGACAGACTCATGGCCGATGTACCTCATCCGTGTCGACATGGCCGAGAACTTCCTACGGGAATACGGGCTCGACGGTGCCGTGACAGCACTCAATCGAATATTCGCAACAACACAAACCCCTCGGGCGCGCTCACGCGGCTTTGCATCAACTTTCTGGCGCAGATAGGAGCACCATGAGCGGACTCGGATTCGCACCGGAACGCGGCGTGCCGCTGTATTTGTCCGAGGGGCAGGACTTCCTGCACGAGGAAGAGCACGAGACGGGGCAGTGGCCTTCTGGCACCTCGGCGCGCATCTCGTTCACGGGTGGGCCGGTGTGGTCCGGTGTGATCGAGGGGCGTTTCATCCGCTGGCGAGTCGAAGCAACCGGCACGACAGCGGCTCTCGTGCCTCACGGAACGAAGTACCGCATGTTCCTCACCATTCCCCGCGACGGCGGGCTGACCGACGACTGGGTGTGGTTCTCCGGTCAGGTCCAGCGAACCGACTAGAACCAACCTCCATCGTCGACAAGGAAGAATCTCATGCCACTGACAGCACAGTCCAAGGAAGACATCGCGATCTACGCCGGGTCGCTCGGCTCGTGGATCTCACTGCACACCGCCGATCCCGGCTCGTCGGGTGCCAACGAGGCGTCGGGCGGAACGTACGCGCGCAAGCAGACGACGTGGGCAGGCGGTCCGGTAGACGGCACGATCGCCGGGTCCGCAGTCACCATTCCGGTGCCGGCGGGCACGTTCGCGTGGGCAGGCATCTGGTCGGCGCAGACCGGCACCACGCGCTTCGTCGGGTCGATCCCCATCGCGTCCACACAGCTCGGCGCGCCGGGTGAGATCGTCGTGACGCCGACGGTGAACGTCGCGGGATAGCCGTGCGCACACTGCCTGCGCCGACCCGTGACAGCGGCGCGCGGCTGCCGACCGTCTCGCGCCGTCGCTCGGTGCTGCCGAAGCCGTCGCATCGACTGCTGACTCCTCGCGATGTGCCGCCACTGCCCACGCTAAGAGTAGTGGTCGCGGCAGACATGGTTGTCGTCGTTCGGTCGGCTGCCGAGACTCGCGTGACAGCTCGGGTCACGGCCGCCCTCGTGGTCGACGTCGTCGGGTCTGCGTCGGCGCGGGCCGATGGCGGACGCAAGGAAGCCGACGCGGACCTTGCGATCGTCGTATCGTCGGCGGCCACAGCGGTTGCGCGTTACCGCCGCACCGCACTGTCGGAAGTTACCGTGTCGACGGCGGCTCACGCGGCAGCTCACGCACGCGCCGATCTCGCTGTTGCCGTTGCCGCAGCGGGGGAGCTGTTCATCCGCGCAAATGTCGACGCCGTCCTCTCCGTCAATGTCACAGTCACCGCCGAGATCGTGGCGATCGGCGGCCAGATTCCGGTCGACGCCAACCTTGACATTGCCGTGGGGCAGCAGGCGTCGGCGGTCGGTCGCATCTACCGAGATGCGTCGCTCGCCGTTGACGTGACGGCCACGGCAGAGCGTCTGATCCGCATGGCCGCCAGCGCGGTGCAGAGCATCGCTGTCAGCTCAGCGGCCACCGTCAAGGTGCCCGTGAAGGCGGACCTCGGCGTCACAGTGTCGGCGACAGCCGACGCACGTCTGGCGTTCGACAATAGCGGCCTGACGAAGAACGACACACAGGAAGTCGCGTCGGGAACTACGGCGGCGCCAGCGTGGACTGTCGTTGCGCCCTGGGTGGTCCGCAGTGGATTCGCGACAACGATCATCGAGGACAACGGGATTCGCGTGCCAGCAGGGGTGACCGTCAACATCACCTACCGAGTGCCGTTTAGCTCGCAGCCAGGGCCGTCCGCGTACACGTACTCACGGCTGACGAACGACGGCGTCGAGATCCCGAACTCGGTCGTCTCCAATAGCGGCTACAGCGACGCGGCAGCGCTGACCTTGACCGGACTGGTCGGCACGGGCGGCATCGTTCGCGTCGAGGCGTACGGCAATAGCTCGACAGCCCGTCGCACCGTGACCGCCGCTGCGTACATCGAAATCATGCGAGCTTGAACGCTCGTCTGCAAAAGCGCCCCATCTCCCACAGCGGAGGTGGGGCGCATTCTGTGTTCGGGGCAAGAAACGTTAGTTACGCAAACAATAGAAAATCCCACTAATAGACCACTCAATGGGCTTGCGTTAGCACTCAACAAGGTGCTAGACTCTAGTCATGACAAACCCCAAGAACCTCCTCCTCGAGACCATCACCGCAGCCGGCTACCAGGCCAGCGACTTCGACCTCAAGGCCACGCTCAAGCGGATCGCCAACTACAACGACGCAGTCGCCGAGGGTGAGTACGAGGGAGAGGTCCTCGACATCGAGACCGCCATCGAGTGGCTGGACGAGACCAGCAACTTCCCCACCTACGTACTCGCGAAGTTCTGAGAGGGGGTCGGCCCCGAAGGGGGCGTACTCCTCTGCGTCTAGGTCGATACTTTGCGTAACGAACGATTGCCGGTTCGAACTCGGAGGTCCATCGCTGAAACTCCCCGGCGAGTATCCGATGCCAGGGGCGGCGTCGTCGAACCAGTCCTCTGCGTGCGCGCCTGAGGTGGTCGCATCGGTGACGGGTATCTGCCGGGTCTGACATCAGCGCCGCCCTACTCCAGGGGTGCTGGGGTAGGGCGCCCGCCGGCGTCAGTTCTCGGTGAGTCTTACCCGGGCAATGACGTTCCGGCTGATCGATTCGGTCACGTCGTAGACACTGTCGCCGAGGGGTACGAGATCCAAGCCCCGAAAGTCGCTGGCCGCCCAGATGACGTAGCGGGCGCTCTGTGCGTGGTCGAGGTCGAGGGTCTCGATCTGGTCGTTGGTGGTGATCATGTCGGTCTCTCCGGGTTCCATGAGCTGGCTTGTTCGCGGTTTGCGCTGAGCGGGTTCCAATGCGGCTCGAGAGGCTCGACCCTCTCGGGCCGAGCCTCTCGGCCTCAGTCCTTCCTGGCCCGGGAGCGGCCCTTGGCGGGGAGGCTGTAGCCGCAGCGCCGGAAGACTGCGTCGAGGCTGCTGTCGAGTTCGATGACCTCGACCTTCTCGCCCGAGCCTGCGAGGTAGGTGCCGTGGTAGGTGGCTCCGGCGAGGATGTCGGCGGAGGTGACGGTCTTGCGGGTCTGGCTGGCGAGGTTTTCCGTGTTTGTCATGACTTGAGTCTAGCACTCAACAAGGTGCAGAGGAAGGGTTTAGTGGGAAGTTTCGATAATTCGTTCGGTGTTGACCGCGCACTCGGTAGAGTGCTAGTTTCACTACAGTGAGAAAAAGGCTCTAAATCGTGGAGGTCGAATGAAGCGCTACCTGTCCGTCAAGCAGATCGCCGAACGTACCGGGCAGCCGTACGAGACTATTCGGTCTCTCGCTGGCCGGAAGATATCAAAGGGCGCTGGCGACTTCCCGCTGCCTGCTTGCGTCGTCGGCGAACTCGGCGGTCGCAGCGCGACGTACGGGTGGGACGATCGAGAGATTGACGACTGGTACGCGGGCTATGCACTGAACAAGCCGCATGCGCGCTCAAAGATGATTGAATGAAGCCGTCAAAAGTATCCGCTGATTAGCGCTTGACATAGCACTCTGCCAGGTGCTAATTTGTAGATACAACAAAAGAGAGTGAGGGTTCTAATCGGAGCCGAGATTGTCGGTAGCAATCGTCTCGCATCCGCCCCTCAACCGCGAGAGACCGGAACAACACCAGTTCCCCTCCAGGACCGGGAAGGCCAGCCGAAAGGCTGGCCTCTTTCTTTGCCCGAAGCCGTTGACCGAACACAGCATTCAGGCCGCGCCCCCACCTGGGGACGCGGCCTGAATGACGTAGGACGTGTCAGAGACCGGCGTTGCAGCTCACGACGGCGAACTGGCCCGTAGCGGTCTGCTCGTCCTCGATCTCGCCATCGACGACGATGCGGCAGGTGACCGACGTGCCGTCCGTCTGTGCGGTGACGCCGACGATCGCGAACGTAGAACTGTTCGTCAGCTCCATGGACCACGGCGCCGCGACGCTGCTCTCCTGCTGGATCGCAGAGTCCTCGTCGAAGTAGGTCACGTTGCCGAGAGTCGGGCTGTCGCTGATGACCTCGTAGGTGATCTGTTTGCCATCTCCCGACGGCGCAGCGGGGACGAGCGGAGGAATGGTCGTACCTTCGGTCTCCTCGGCTGCCGGCGGGTTCTGGCCCTGCGCCTGGCCCTCGGAGTTCCCGGCTGTCGTCGGCGCGGCTGTGCTCGTGTCCGAGTCGCCGCCCTGGCTCGTCGCGACGCCGATGATGACGAACACGACGATCAGCGCGAGAACGATCCAGGGCCATTTGCGCTTCTTCTTCACCGGCTGAGGGGGAGGCTGCTGTCCGTACGGCTGCTGCGGGTACGGCTGACCCTGCGGAGCGCCGTAGGGCTGCTGCGGATTGGGCTGCTGACCGTAGGGCTGGTTCGGATCGTTGGGGTTGGTCATTGTTTCCTGATCTCTCGTGGTGGATTCGTAAGTGGTATCAGACAAACTGGACGGATCGTTTCAAACTGTCGGCGCTGTCATTCGATTGACCGACGGCAGCTGCGGCCTTGCGCCACTTGCCGATTGTCGTGTCGGAGACCCCGATCTCGGCGGCGATCGCACGCTGCGACAGCTCGCCCTCGGCAAGGAGCCTGAGGGCGCGCGTGCGGCGGTCCTCGCCGTTGGCCTCTGTCTCGACGTCCGGCTCGCTGCACTCCTCGTCGGCGGTTGAACTCTCGACAGCGGTCCGGTGCATCAGGCGGACGGTGAGATGTGTCGACGCGAGAAGCCACAGCGGCGGCACGAGCGAGACGCAGACAGCGACGGGGGAGCGGGTCAGTTCCCACGCATGGATGCCGTTTCCGGCGAGAGAGACCGCAGCGCCGAGAACGAGTAGTGCCCACGGGTAGACCGCACGTGGCATCGCCATCGCGGCGGCCGTCGACACGACGATCAGGCCGTCGACGATCAGCGGCCACGCGAGAGCCTGTGGCTCGGCGAAACCGGACCGCCGAGCGAGGTCCGCGAGCGCGACGAAGCTGAGCCAGAACGACAGCGCGGCGATGCCGATATTGCCGATCTGCGCGATGAGGGCGGCGGTGGATCGGGACATGAATTCCCCCCTGGAACCTGACACCGGTGGCCGGCGTCTGAATGGGCATGGATGCATACGAGAGAGCAGCCGCGGTCGAGGCTGGATTCGATCCGGACGACCCGGCGGTGGAGGCGGCGTTGCTGAGGGTTCGCCACGCGCTTGCCCACGCGAGTATTTGTGACCGTGGGCAAAAAGTGGGCAGGAATGCTCGACCACTGGAGAGCCTAGGGCGGTGCGAGTGCGCTGACCTGGTGCAGAATGGGTGGGGCGGGCGGGGCTCGAACCCGCGACCAATGGATTATGAGTCCACGGCTCTAACCGACTGAGCTACCGCCCCATCTCGCACAGCGAGCGGTCAGAATGTTACTGGATCACGTCCGCGAGATCGTCACTGGGACGCCGTTGAGGATCGCGTTCGCGGACACCGCGTCGACCTGCTGAGAGTCGGTGACGTCGTTGGCGCTCGCGCCGACCACGGTCGTCGCCACGGCCAACGCGACGCCGTCGCGCTGGTGGCCGAAACCGTGCGGCATGCTGACCACGCCCGGCATCATCCGGTCGCTGGCGTGCACTTCGATGCGAACCATCCCGGCTGCCGAAGTCACCGACACGACGGAACCGTCGTCGATTCCGCGAGCGGCGAGATCGTCGGGATGTGCCCACAGGTGGTGTCTCGGCCGACCCTTCGTCAAGCGGGGAGCGTTGTGCATCCACGAGTTGTTGCTGCGCAGATGTCGTCGACCGATCATCAGCAGTTCCTCACCCGTGGTGACGGGTGCGTGGTGCAGGACGTCGTGCAGTGCGGGAAGCTCGGCGACGACGACGTCGTGTATCAAGTGAATCCGTTTGTTCCGGGTGTGCAGTTTCGCGGGCAGGCTTGGTTCGAGCGGTCCGAGATCGATCCCGTGGGGCGACGCCGTCAGTGTGGACACCGACAGGCCTCTGCGTGCCGTTCGCAGCAGCAGGTCGACGGTACGGCGCGGTGAAAGTCGCAAGCGTGCTTCGGTTTTCAGTGACTTCGGGGTCAGGCGTCGGCGCACCCGGTCCGTACGAGAGCGCGACAGCGCGGCCTGATACCGGACTGCGAGGTCACGGTAGATTTCCCAATCGGCCTTCGCGCCGGGCTTCTTCGTCACGACGGCAGGGGAGAATTTGGCGGTGTTGCGCACGCCGAACGCCTGGAATATCAGGTCGTAATGATCTCGTTCGAGCGACATCGTCGGCGGCAGAATGACATTCGCGTGTCGTGAGGTCTCGTTGATGTAGAAGTCGAACGAGACCATGAAATCGAGATGGGCGAACGCGTCGTCGAGCTTACGGCCGCCGGGCACCGACAGCACCGGGTTGCCCGACAGGACGGCCATGGCACGAATCTGCCCGCCGCCGGGCGTCGTCATTTCGTCGACCAGCGTCGAGGCGGGGAATTCGCCCGCGAATTCGGGGAGATCGCGAACTCGACTGCGCCACTTGTCGAAATGGCCCCGGCCGACGATCGATCTGCCGACCAGGTCGATCGCAGGGTCGGTCATCAATGAGCCGCCGACCCGATCCAGATTTCCGGTCAGGATGTTGAGCACCTGAATGGCCCACTGGCAGACGGTGCCGAAGCGTTGCGTCGAGACGCCCATTCTTCCGTACGCGACGGCAGCTTCCGCGGATGCGAAACGTGTTGCGAGCGAGACGATGTCCTTCGGTGACATCCCGACGGCGGGAGCAACCGCTTCCGGTGTGAAGTCGGCGGCGATCCGAGCGACCTGGTCGACGCCGTCGACGTACTCGGCGACGCGCGTCCTGCCGGACTCGACGACGACATGGATCAACGCCATCAGCAGCAGGGCGTCGGTTCCAGGGCGGACGAAGTGGTGTTCGTCGGCGACGTCGGCGGTTTCGGTCCGGCGCGGATCGACGACGACGAGCGTTCCGCCCCGTGCCTTCAATGCTCGGACGCGATTGGCGAAGTCCGGCACGGTCATCATCGAGCCGTTCGACGCCATCGGATTGCCGCCGAGGACGAGGAAGAAGTCGGTGCGGTCGATGTCGGGGATCGGCAGGGCAAGTTGGTGGCCGTAGAGCAGGTGGTTCACCAGCTGGTGTGGCAGCTGATCGAGAGACGTCGCCGAGTACCGGTTCCTGGTGCGCAGCATCGACGTGAACGGAATGCCGTGCGTCATCGATCCGAGACTGTGCACGCTCGGATTTCCCTGGTAGATACCGACGGCGCTCGGCCCGTACCGCTCACGCGTCGACACGAGGCCGTCGACGACGAGGTCGTATGCGACGTCCCAGTCGATCTCCTGCCAGCCGTCGCCGACGCGTCGCACCGGTTTGATCAACCGATCGGGGTCCTCGTGCAGGTCGATCAGCGACAGGGCCTTCGGGCATATGTGTCCGCGCGACAGTGGATCGTCCTTGTCGCCGCGAATCGACGTGACGGTGTTGTCCTCGACCGTGAACTCGAGTCCGCAGACGGCTTCGCACAGGTTGCAGGATCCGTACTTCTTCGTCATCGACCACCCCTTCGTCTGCCGAGAGCCTAGCGCTGCCGCGTTCGGGCGAACGAGAACGAACCTAGAACGTGTTCCAATTCTGGCGGTGTCTGCGTTATCGTCGGACGTGAAACCGGCCCGGCGGGCGGGTCGATTCGGCGGGCGAAAGGCGAGTGGGTCATGAAAACCAAGGGCGCTGTGCTGTGGGGTTTGAACGAGCCGTGGTCCGTCGAGGAGATCGAGATCGGCGACCCGGTGGCGGGCGAGGTCCAGATCCGGATGGAAGCGGCCGGTATGTGTCATTCGGACCACCACATCGTCACCGGTGCGACGCCGATGCCGTCGTTCCCGGTCATGGGTGGGCACGAGGGGGCAGGTGTCGTGACCAAGGTGGGGCCGGAGGTGAAGACTCTGCAGGAGGGCGATCACGTCGTCCTGTCGTTCATTCCGTCGTGCGGTCACTGTCCGGCGTGCGCGAACGGGCATCAGAATCTGTGCGACCTCGGCATGGGCTTGCTCAGCGGAATGGCCATCAGCGACGGCACATTTCGCATCCAGGCGCGGGGCCGGAACGTCATCGCGATGTGTCTGCTCGGAACGTTCTCTCCGTACATGACGGTGCACGAGACGTCGGCGATCAAGATCGACGACGACATACCGTTCGACGTCGCCTCACTCGTCGGCTGCGGCGTGCCGACGGGGTGGGGTTCGGCCGTCAACGTCGCGAAGGTCGCACCGGGTGACACCGTCGTCGTCATCGGCGTCGGGGGAGTGGGTATCAGTGCGTTGCAGGGTGCCGTGCGATCGGGTGCGTCGAAGGTCGTTGCCGTGGATCCTGTTCCGTTCAAACGGGATCAGGCCCTCAAATTCGGTGCCACGCACGTATTCTCCAGCGCCGCAGAGGCATTGATGCCGCTGATGGAACTGACGGAGGGGCGGATGGCGGAGAAGACGATCATCACCGTCGGCGAGATCAAGGGTGATGACATCGAAGCCGCGCTGCTTCTCACGGCCAAGGCGGGCCGGTGCGTCGTCACCGGAATGGGTCGGATGGAGGACATGGACGTCAAGCTGAACTTGTTCCTGTTCACGATGCTCCAGAAGGATCTTCAGGGCGCGATTTTCGGCGGCGGAAATCCGCGACACGACATTCCGCGGCTGTTGTCGATGTACAAGAGCGGACAGCTCGACCTCGACGGGATGATCACCAACACGTACACCCTCGACACCATCAACACGGGCTACCAGGACATGCTCGACGGCAAGAACATCCGCGGGGTCATCGAGTACACCGACGCGGATCGGTAGGCGGGCGCTGTCGCCATCGTTCCAGTCGACATCGATGGCCCGTGGCATCCGATAGACGGCTTTCGTGTGACATCGATGCCGTGAGGACGGGCGACCCCCATTAAAGTTGTCGCCGTGCACAGTCTGGATTTGATTGCCGGTTGGCCCGTCGACAATGCTGCAGCCCGGGTGGTCTCGGTTGCGGGTGTCACCGACGAGTACGGCGACGTCGAGCGCGTCTTCGAACTCGCGTCGGTGACGAAGCTTCTGGTCGCGTACGCGGCGCTCGTCGCGATCGAGGAAGAGGCCGTCGACCTCGATCAACCTGCAGGTCCTGAGGGGTCGACGGTTCGGCATCTGCTGGCGCACACGTCGGGTCTCGCGTTCGGCGAGCAGAAGGCGCAGGCCGCACCGGGGTCCAAGCGCACCTATTCGAGTGCAGGCTTCGAGGTGCTCGCCGACAAGATCGCGTCGGAGTCGGGTATCCCGTTCGAGACCTATCTCGACGAGGCGGTGTTCCAACCGCTCGGGATGACGAATTCGACGCTGACAGGCTCGGCTGGGCACGGCGCGCAGTCGACGGTCCGTGACCTGTCGGCGTTCGCGGCCGAACTTCTCGCTCCCCAGCTCGTCTCTCCCGACATGCTCGGGCGAGCGCGCACGGTGCAGTTCGACGGGCTGTCCGGCATTCTGCCGGGCTACGGGATGCAGAAGCCCAACGACTGGGGCCTCGGCTTCGAGTTGCGCGACTCCAAGAGCCCCCATTGGACCGGTGCGAACAATTCCCCGCGGACCTTCGGTCACTTCGGCCAGTCGGGGACATTCCTGTGGGTGGACCCTGACGCGAATCTTGCCGCCGTGGTGCTCACCGATCTGGCGTTCGGAGAGTGGGCGAAGCCGCTGTGGCCCGAGCTGTCGGACGAAATTCTGCACAACAACCGCAGGTGACACGCATGAATTCACGAATGCACTAGCGCAACAGGGGTAACTCCGGGCACACTAGTGCACGCACGTGTTCTCACCGAGCATCTGCAGCCCGTGTCGAGGTCGTTGGGGAAGACGTCCCTCGTCGAAGCTGGAGGTGTTGTGGAATGCGCGCGTTGAATCAATTCGCGGACGCGACGTCGGGTGTGGTCTACATCCACTCGTCGCCTGCCGCGCTGTGCCCGCACGTGGAATGGGCGCTGTCCGATGCACTGAACTCCCGCGCGAACCTCGGTTGGTCGGCTCAGCCTGCGTCGGACGGTCAGCTGCGCGCCACCACCAACTGGGTCGGTCCTGTCGGCACCGGCGCCGCGCTCGCCGGCGTGCTCAGGGCGTGGCAGATGCTGCGGTTCGAGGTGACCGAGGACGCGAGCGAGGGCGTCGACGGAGAACGCTTCGCACACGTGCCGGGACTGGGGCTCTGGCGCGGTTCGACCAGCGCCAACGGCGACGTCATCCTGGGGGAGATGCGCCTGAAGTCGATGATCGAGGGCAGCTCCGGCAACCTCGCTGCCGAGATCGAGCACGCCCTGGGGAGTGCGTGGGACGACGCGCTCGAGCCCTACCGCACCGGCGGTGGCGGTTCCGAGGTCACGTGGTTGAGCCGCACCGCGGGCTGACCTCGCCCCGGTAGTATCCGCACCGCGGCACGAGAAGTGGTGCACAACAGCCGGCGATGTGGGTGGTGTCGATGTTCTCGACGGGCAGGATCATTCGTTTCGACGAACACAAGGGGTACGGCTTCGTCGCGCCCGACGCCGGGGGTGAGGACGTCTTCATCCACGTCAACGATCTGACGTTCGACAAACGACTGCTGGCACCCGGTGTGCGCGTCGAATACGTCGCTGAGGACGGCGACCGTGGGCCCAAGGCGGGTCAGGTCCGCGTCATCGAATCACCGAAACCGGTTACCCGCGCGGCCGTTCCCGCGGTGGTCCCGCCGGCCGAGACCAGCTACGACGACGTCGTGTGCGACGTCCTGTCCATCCCTGCCTTCACCGCCGAATTGACCGAGGCTCTGCTGCACTCGCACCCCGGGCTCACTGCCGAACAGGTTCTCGATGTCCGCGAGGTCGTCACCCGCATTGCACGGTCTCACAACTGGGTCGAGGGCTGACGCAGCCGGTGCTCGACCGCTACGGACGACTGTGCCCCGGTGTGATCACCGGGGCACAGTCCTGACTCGAACGTCCTTACAGCGGGATGTTCTTGTGGTCGCCGCGCAGAGCGGGAGCGGCCGCGAGCGCTTTCGCGATGATCGAACGGGTGCGTGCCGGATCGATGACCTCGTCGACGACTCCGATGGAAACGGCACGGTCGACGCCTCCCGCGATGGTCTCGTGCTCGACGGTCAAGCGGTCGTGCAGGGCTTCGCGCTCGGACTCGGGCGCGGCGGCCAGCGCCTTCTTGTGCAGAATGCCGACCGCGGCCTTGGCGCCCATGACGGCCACCTCGGAACCGGGCCACGCGTAGACGGCGGTCGCGCCGAGTGCGCGCGCGTTCATCGCGATGTAGGCGCCGCCGTAGATCTTGCGGGTCACCAGCGTCACACGCGGAACCTTCGCTTCGGCGAATGCGTGCAGAAGCTTGGCTCCGCGTCGCACGACGCCTTCCCACTCCATGCTGACACCGGGTAGGTAGCCGGGAACGTCGACGACGACCACGAGCGGAATGCCGAACGCGTCGCACAGCCGGACGAAACGTGCCGACTTCTCGGCACTTTCGGAGTTGAGGCAGCCGCCGAGACGAATCGGGTTGTTCGCGATGACGCCGACGGTGCGGCCGGACAGTCGACCCAGACCGGTGACGATGCTGCGTGCCCAGCCGCCCTGGAATTCTTCGAACGTCGATTCGCCTTCGACGTTGTCGAGCAGCTCGTCGATGATCGGGTGGACGTCGTAGGCGCGTCGGTTCGACTCCGGCAGCAGAGCGCGCAGGTCGGTGTCCCCGTGCTCGGCGGCGGCGATGTCGAACGTGCCCTGCTCACTGAACATCGAGACGAGACGCCGAGCGCGGGTGAGCGCGTCGAGCTCGTCGTCGGCGACGATGTGGCAGACGCCTGACTTCTTGTAGTGGGTCTCCGGTCCGCCGAGCGACGCCATGTCGACCTGCTCGCCGGTGACGCTGCGGACGACGTCGGGACCGGTGACGAATACGCGTCCCTCGGGAGCCATGATGACGACGTCGGTCAGCGCGGGACCGTACGCGGCGCCACCGGCTGCGAAACCGAGGACGACGGAAATCTGGGGGACGAGGCCGGATGCGCGGACCATAGCCTCGAACACGAGTCCGACTGCGTGGAGCGCTTCGACGCCCTCGGCGAGGCGGGCACCACCGGAATGCCAGATTCCGACGATCGGTGCGCCGCGGTCGATCGCGGTGTCGATGGCGTCGACGATGTGGGCACACCCGTCGACACCCATTGCGCCACCCATGACGGTGGCGTCGGAGCAGTAGGCGACGGTGTGCACACCGTCGATGTCGCCGGAAGCGGCGAGAAGACCGGACTTGTCACGGTCGTGGAGAGGGACCATCGTCCCGGCGTCGAAGAGCTTCTCGAGGCGAGCGACGGGATCACGGGGATCGGTGGAACTGCCGGACCTGGTGACGGGGGACAGAATGGTCATCACGTTCTCCTTCTGCATGCCCCGAGGGGGGCGGTGCCCGGGTGGGACCTTCGAACGAAGGTCCCACCCGGGTTCGAGTACCTGCTGAGCAAGCTCGGTCGAGCTGTGAAGCCCTACCGAATCAAGCTCGACCGAAGGCGAGCGCGACGTTGTGCCCACCGAATCCGAACGAGTTGTTGATCGCGTAGTCGATCTGCGTCCTGCGGGCTTCGCCCTTGACGACGTCGAGATCGATTTCGGGATCCTGATTCTCCAAATTCAGTGTGGGAGGGATGATTCCCTCGCGCACTGCCATCACCGTCAGCACCGATTCGAGGGCGCCGACGGCACCGATCGAGTGTCCGAGTGCGGACTTCGGTGCGTACACCGCTGCGTGATTTCCGACGGCTTTGTTGATCGCGAGCGCCTCGGCCGTGTCACCGATCGGAGTGGCCGTGGCGTGCGCGTTCACGTGCTTGATGTCGGACTTCTGCAGGCCTGCGTTCTCGATGGCCTTCGTCATCGCACGAGCAGCGCCCGTGCCTTCCGGATCGGGAGCCACGAGATGGAACCCGTCGGAGGTGATTCCGGCACCGAGTAGGCGAGCGTGAATCGTCGCTCCGCGCGCCTTGGCGTGCTCCTCGGTCTCGATGACCATGAGCGCACCTGCCTCGCCGAACACGAATCCGTCACGGTCCTTGTCGAACGGCCGCGACGCGCCCTTGGGGTCGTCGTTCCTGGTGCTCATCGCGCGCATCATCGAGAAGCTCGCGATCGGCACGGCGTCGATGTATCCCTCGACGCCACCGGTGACGACCATGTCGGCGTCACCCATGACGATCATGCGCCATGCGTGAGCGATGCCCTCGGAGCCCGAGGAGCACGCCGACACCGGCGTGATGACGCCGGCTTGTGCTTTCAGTTCCAGTCCCACGACCGCTGCCGGTCCGTTGGGCATGACCATCTGAACTGCGAGAGGCGACACCTTGCGGTAGCCACCGGCCTTCATCTTGTCGTTGGCGTCGATGAGCGAGTCACCGCCGCCGAGGCCGGTTCCGATCGACACTCCGAGACGAAGTGGATCGACCTCGGGGCTGCCCGCGTTCTTCCACACCTCACGACCGAGGACCGTGGACAGCTGCTCCACGTAGCTCAGTCGCCGAGCCTCGACCCGGCTGAGGAGGGTCGACGGGTTCACCGCGAGGTGGCCGCCGATGCGAACGGGAAGGTCGAACTCCTTCACGAAGTCGTCCTCGAGCGCAGTGATTCCGCTCTCGCCGTTCAGCAGACCCTTCCACGTGGCATCGACATCGCCCGCGATGGACGTGGTCGCAGCGAGGCTGGTGACGACGACATTCGGGAAGCGCCCGTTGTTGGTGGATGGGTTGGTCACGGTTCGACTCACTCGCCCGAGTCGTCGAGCTTGGCCTTGATCGCCTCAGCGGCTTCCGGGTTCTCCGCCTCGAGCTTCTGGATGTACGCAACGGCGTCGCCGACGGTACGCAGGCTGGCGAGATCCTCGTCGGGGATCTTGACGCCGTACTTGTCCTCGGTCTGGACTGCGATCTCGACCATGGACAGCGAGTCGATGTCGAGGTCGTCGACGAACGACTTCTCGATGGTCACCTCGGAGGGCTCGATACCCGTGACCTCCTCGATGATCTCTGCAAGTCCGGCGATGAGGTCTTCCTGGCTGGCCACTGTTGTGGCTCCCTTCTTGTCGGTATCGATCTTTTCGATGTCGGTGCGACGGGAATCGCCGCACCGAAGTTCTCGTTGACGGCGCACATCTCTCGCGAGACGACGCCCTCTTCCGTACCCGCGGCGTTCGCGCCACGGGAGGTCTGTGTCGATCAGGCCAGTTCGGCCAGAGCGGCGATGTCCTCGGGGGTCTTCAGACCGAGGTTCGGCGTTCCGCGCATCTCGCGCTTCGCGATGCCGACGAGCGTGCCTGCCGGGGGAAGCTCGGCGACCGCGGAGACGGTGTTCTCCTTCAGCGTCGCCGTGCAGAGATCCCACCTGACCGGCTTGGTGACCTGGGCGGCCAGCTTGGCGAGTGCGTCGGCGCCGGACGTCACGGGCTTGCCGTCGGAGTTCGACAGTAGCGTCCGTGTGGGCTCGGACGGAGTGATCGCCGACGCGGCAGCAGCGACGGCGTCCTGCGCCGGTGCCATGAAACGCGTGTGGAATGCGCCTGCAACCGGCAGCGAACGCACGCGAGCCTTCTCCGGCGGGTTCGCGGCGAGTTCTTCGAGGGCGGTGTGCAACCCTGCTGCAACGATTTGACCTGCAGCATTGATGTTGGCGGGTTCGAGGCCGAGTTCGCTCAGTCGAGCGAGCACGGCTGCTTCGTCACCACCGAGGACCGCCGACATTCCGGTCGGCTCGAGGGCGCATGCCTTCGCCATCTCCGCGCCGCGGACGGCAGCGAGGGCGACGGCTTCGTCGGAGGTGATGACGCCTGCCACCGCGGCGGCAGCGAGCTCGCCGACCGAGTGACCTGCAACGATGGCGTCCGCGGGAACGATTCCGCGGCCGTCGGCTTCTTCGAACGCGAGGAGCGCAGCGGCGACGACGAGCGGCTGGGTGACCGAGGTGTCGGTGATCTCCTCGGCGGTTGCCGTCGTCCCGAGCCGAGCCAGATCGAGTCCCGACGCTTTGGACCAGAGAGCAATCCGATCCGCAGCTCCGGGGAGTTCGAGCCATGGCAGGAGCATGCCGGGTGTCTGAGAGCCCTGACCGGGCGCAAGCAACGCAATCACATCGTCTAGAGAACACTGTGGCGGCCCCGTTGGCCGATGTCGCCCTCGTCAAACCTTCGGCATCCAATTTGTAGGGACCCAACAAATCGGCACGTGGTCCGGTGACATCGCCACACCCTGCCTCGGCGTTACGTCACCACTTCACCGAATGTTACGTGTGTGATCTGTGGGGCGGGATACTGCGGTTCGTGATGCATTTGGGCTAGACGGCCGACCGTTGCGGCGACACGTAATACATACGCATCACGCGATTGTGTGGGATCTCGGCCTGTGACTTCCGCTATACGTTTCAGGCGATACCGGACAGTATTTGGATGAACAAACAGCTGCCGTGCACAAGTCTCGACTGCACCTCCACAGTCGAGGTAGGCGTCGAGAGTGTCCGCCAGACCCGATCCAGCGGCGGCGAGCGGATGCACCACCTGCTCGTTCAACGCGGCGATCGCGGCCCCGTCGCCGAGGAGTGCGCGTTCGGGTAGCAACTCTCCGGCATGCACCGGGCGCGGCGCCCCGCGCCATCCCGCGACGGCCTGCATTCCCGCGAACGCCTCGACGGCGCTCGAATGCGCGGCGCCGAGCGTCCGCGTCGTCGGGCCGATGACGACAGGTCCGTCGGAGAAGTTCTCGAGCATGTCCTCGAGAAAGGCGCTGCTCGTCGGGCTGTCGATCAGCTCGCCACTGACGACCATGACGAGCCGCGTGCCCTGAACGACGGCCAACGCGGCCCGATGGTGTTTCTGTGCGACGGTGTGCACGGTGCCAACGACGGACACGCCTTGGTTCTCCGGCGGCGTACCGACCAGGACCGTCGCAGGCGCCGTCGCGTCCCAGTTCAGCGTCGCGGCACGCGACAGCATGTCCGAACCGGTGTCCCCGCGGACGACCGCGTCGACGACGAGAGCTTCGAGCCGGGTGTCCCATGCACCGCGAGATTCGGCGGCGCTCGCGTAGACGGACGCGGCCGCGAAACCCAGCTCTCGCCCGTATCGCAGTACCGCCTCGGTGAGCGCCACCAGCTGCTGATCGTTTCTCGCCAGCGCGGGGAGCCACTGCTCGAAGAACTCCATCGCGACGCGAACCATGTCGACCGTCTGGCGCAGAGTGAGTCGACGTGCGAGATCCTGCGGAATCACCTGGAACGCGTCGAGGCTGAACCGGATGTCGCTCTGCGGATTCTTCAGCCACTCCAGAAAATTATCGACGGCAGTCTGGATCAGAAGCTGAACGCTGGCCCGCTGGGCCGCGTCGAGACCCCCGAAGAACGGGAGCTGGTCCTGCATCGTCGTGACTGCTTCGGTGGACAGACGCCCCGAGAACTGCTTGACGCGCCGAAGGAGGGCGTCGGGCAGGGGATCCCTCTTGTGCCGCGACGGAGCCAAGGCCTTGACCGGCAGGTGTACCTCGTTCTCGGTGACGATCCCGTCGGACTCGACGGGGTAGCCGCCGGCGTCGGTGTGCTCGTGCGCTCCGGCGGGCTTCTTGCTGTCGACCATGTGAAAAACCTACGCCCGCCCGCCGGCGTCCGGTGACACGGACACGGGCGAGCGGGCGTCGGATATCGGCTGCGGCTACGCGGAACCGGTGTCGGCGTACGACGTCTCTGCAGCGTGGACGTCGTCGATGCGGTACTTGGCCGCAGCGTCGACCGCCTTCGACTTGTCGATCTCACCGGACTCACCGAGCGCGGTCAGCACGGCCACGACGATGGATTCGGCGTCGACGTTGAACACGCGACGGGCTGCGGGACGGGTGTCGGAGAATCCGAATCCGTCGGTGCCGAGGGTGACGTAGTCGCCCGGGACCCACTGACGGATCTGGTCCGGCACGGCGCGCATCCAGTCCGACGCGGCGACGACGGGTCCTGCCGCAGCGGACAGAGCCTGCGTGACGAACGGGACCCGCTTCTCGGCACCCGGGTTGCGCAGTGCCTCCTGCTCGGCCTCGACGCCGTCGCGACGCAGTTCGCTCCACGAGGTGACCGACCAGACGCCGGAACGCACACCCCACTCGTCCTCGAGGAGCTGGCGGGCCTTGCGTGCAGAGACCAGGCCGACACCCGATGCCAGGATCTGTGCCTCGGGTCCGTCGCCCTGCTGCGGCTTCTCGAACAGGTAGATGCCCTTCAGCAGAGCATCGACGTCGAGGTCCTCGGGCTGAGCCGGCTGCTGGTACGGCTCGTTGTAGAGAGTGATGTAGTAGAAGATGTTCTCTCCACCGAATCCCTCGGTACCTTCGGTGCCGCCGTACATCCGTCGCAGACCGTCCTTGACGATGTGCGCGATCTCGTAGGAGAACGCCGGGTCGTAGGCCACTGCCGCCGGGTTGGTCGCGGCGAGAAGCAGCGAATGGCCGTCGGCGTGCTGTAGACCCTCACCGGTGAGCGTCGTGCGACCGGCCGTCGCGCCGAGGACGAAACCGCGGGCCATCTGATCGGCCGCGGCCCACAGGCCGTCGCCGGTGCGCTGGAACCCGAACATCGAGTAGAAGATGTACAGCGGGATCATCGGCTCGCCGTGCGTGGCGTACGAGGTGCCGACGGCGGTGAACGACGACGTCGATCCGGCCTCGTTGATGCCCTCGTGCAGGATCTGGCCGGTGGCGTTCTCCTTGTAGGCGAGCATGAGCTCGGAGTCCACGGACGTGTACAGCTGGCCGTTGCGGTTGTAGATCTTCAGCGACGGGAACCACGAGTCCATACCGAACGTGCGCGCCTCGTCCGGGATGATCGGCACGATGCGATGGCCGATCTCCTTGTCGCGCAACAGCTCCTTCATGACGCGCACGAGCGCCATGGTGGTGGCGACTTCCTGCTTGCCGGAGCCCTTGAGCAACGTCTTGTAGGTGTCGTCCTTCGGCTGCGGCAGCGGCTTCGGGCTGGTGCGACGCTCGGGGACGAAGCCGCCGAGGTTCTTGCGCCGCTCGAGCATGTACTGGATCTCCGGCGCGTCGGGGCCCGGGTGGTAGTACGGAGGCAGGTACGGATCCTTCTCGAGCTCCTCGTCGGAGATCGGGATGTGCTGCAGGTCGCGGAACTTCTTCAGGTCGTCCAGCGTCAGCTTCTTCATCTGGTGGGTCGCGTTGCGGCCCTCGAAGCTCTTGCCGAGTGTGTAGCCCTTGATGGTGTGGGCCAGGATGACCGTCGGCTGTCCCTTGTGGGCCATCGCGGCCGCGTAGGCGGCGTGGACCTTGCGGTAGTCGTGGCCACCGCGCTTGAGGTTCCAGATGTCGTCGTCGGACAGGTCCTTGACGAGCTCTTTCGTCCGCGGGTCGCGGCCGAAGAAGTGGTCGCGAACGTAGCCGCCGTCGTTGGCCTTGTAGGTCTGGTAGTCACCGTCGGGGGTGACGTTCATGAGGTTGACCAGCGCGCCGTCCTTGTCGGCGTGCAGCAGCGAGTCCCACTCGCGTCCCCAGATGACCTTGATGACGTTCCATCCGGCGCCGCGGAAGAACGACTCCAACTCCTGGATGATCTTGCCGTTTCCGCGGACCGGGCCGTCGAGGCGCTGCAGGTTGCAGTTGACGACGAAGGTCAGGTTGTCGAGGCCTTCGGTGGCCGCGACGTGCGCGAGGCCGCGCGACTCCGGCTCGTCCATCTCGCCGTCGCCCAGGAACGCCCACACGTGCTGGTCGGAGGTGTCCTTGATGCCGCGGTCGTGCAGGTAGTGGTTGAAGCGAGCCTGATAGATGGCGTTCATCGGGCCGAGGCCCATCGACACCGTCGGGAACTCCCAGAAGTCCTGCATCAGGCGTGGGTGCGGGTACGACGGCAGACCGCCGCCCTGGTCGCTGTGGCTGTACTCCTGCCGGAACCCGTCCATGCGCTCGGCGGGGATGCGGCCCTCGAGGAACGCACGCGCGTAGATGCCGGGGGAGGCGTGGCCCTGGATGAAGATCTGGTCGCCGCCGCCCGGGTGATCCTTGCCGCGGAAGAAGTGGTTGAAGCCGACCTCGTAGAGAGCGGCGGACGACGCGTAGGTGGAGATGTGGCCGCCGACGCCGACGCCGGGGCGCTGCGCGCGGTGCACCATGATCGCGGCGTTCCAGCGGATCCAGGCACGGTAGCGACGCTCGACTTCTTCGTCACCGGGGAACCAGGGCTCGTTCTCGGTGGGGATGGTGTTGACGTAGTCCGTCGACGTCAAGGACGGGAGCGCGACGCGGCGCTCGCCGGCGCGTTCGAGCAACCGGAGCATCAGGTACCGGGCTCGGGCGGGTCCGGAGCGTTCGAGCAATCCGTCGAACGACTCGATCCACTCGTCGGTTTCCGAACTGTCGATATCGGGCAGGTACGACGCGACACCCTCACGGATGACGCGAACCCTGCCGTCCGAGCCGGTGGGCCCGCTGGTCTTGCCGGCAGCATGTGTGGTCTGCCGTTCGTCCTTGTTCAACTCGGACAACGTGTGTACTCCTCAGTGTGGCGGACGCTCGGTGCGGCGACCGTTCCCTGTATCTCGCGCTCTGTGACGGCGAGACACGTTCATCATTTCCGGTGATCCACCTCAATCCTCCTACACATCTTCCACCGCGGTGGTACGGAGTCCCCCTACCCGCGAGTAGAAATTTATGTACGCAATTTCGGCGCGGTCCGCTTGCGCACGCGGCGAAAACACTGTTCGCTTGCACTACTTCACCCACAATGCAAGGAGGTCACCACCGTGGTCGCCGCGGCGGACGCTCAGAACTACGCTCAGAAGCTTGGAATCACCCGCGACTTGGTCGTTCAGGAACTGGGCTGGGACGAGGACACAGACGACGATCTGCGTGCCGACGTCGAGGAAGCCATCGGTGGTGAAACCCTCGACGAAGATTCGGACGAGGTGATCGACGTCGTGCTGCTGTGGTGGCGCGATGGAGACGGAGACCTGGTCGACGCCCTCATGGACGCGATCGGTCCGCTGTCGGACGACGGTTTCGTGTGGGTCCTCAGCCCCAAGACCGGCCTGCCGGGACACGTCGAACCCAGTGAGATCGCCGAGTCGGCACCGACCGCGGGTCTGACTCAGACCTCCGCGGCCAACCTGGGCGACTGGATCGGAAGCCGCCTGGTGCAGCCCAAGGCGCGCGCAGGCAAGCGCTAGACACGTCGGAACAGGAAACAGATCTGATGCCACTCGAGGTGGGCGCGCAGGCGCCTGACTTCACTCTCAAAGATCAGAACAACCAGGAAGTTTCTCTGGCGTCGTACCGCGGCGTCAAGAACGTGCTTCTGGTGTTCTACCCGCTTGCGTTCACCGGTACCTGCCAGGGCGAACTGTGCAAGGTGCGCGACGAACTGCCGAAGTACGAGAACGACGACACCGCCGTTCTCGCCATTTCGGTGGGACCTCCACCGACGCACAAGATCTGGGCTGCCGAGCAGGGGTACACGTTCCCTCTGCTGTCCGACTTCTGGCCGCACGGAGAAGTAGCCCAGGCGTACGGCGTGTTCAACGACAAGGCCGGGTTCGCCAATCGCGGCACCTTCGTCATCGACAAGGACGGCATCATCCGGTTCTCCGAGATGAAGCAGCCCGGCGAAGCGCGCGATCAGTCCGTATGGGACGACGCGCTCGCCAGCGTCTGACTTGCGGAATTGTAGATCGCGACAGGACGCGCTAAGTTTTTCCATGCGTTCCGGCGGCTTCGGTCGCCGGCACTCGGGCGTATAGCTCAGCGGTAGAGCTCTGGTTTTACACACCAGCGGTCGGGGGTTCGAACCCCTCTGCGCCCACCCTTCTTCTCATTCGGCGCAACTCAGTGCACACAATCGGCCCGAATCGACGGGATTCCGTCGAGCCGGGCCGATTTCGTGCAGTCCGTTGCGTCAGACCGCCGCCGGTGTCTTTTGCTCCGCGCGCGAACCCAGGTACGTCGTCTGGCGAATGGTCGCAAGCGTGATCAGGCCGACGATGCAGGACCCGACGACGAAGAACGCGGGGGAGACCGAGCTTCCCGTGCGGTCGATCAGCCACGTCGCGATGTACGCGGCCGTGCCGCCCGTCGCGATCGTCGCGAGATTGAACCCGAGGGCGACACCCGTCAGGCGAACGCGGGAATCGAACAACGACGGGAACAGTGGGGCAGTCGCCGTCTGGATCAGCGGAGTTCCGAACGCGAAGAAGCCGAATGCGATGGCGGCGACGAACAATCCGTGCTCGCCCATCATCAGCATCGCCGGGTAGGCGATGACTGCCGACGCGACGAGACCGACCACCAACACCCTCTTGCTTCCGAACCTGTCGACGAACAGTCCCGCGACCGGCATCGACAACGCGACCAGAACGATGACGAGCGCAGCCGTCCACGTCACCGCGGTCTGGCTGTAGCCACCTTCGCGAACGAGGTGAATCCCGATGTAGGTGAGTACCATGTAGCCGGTGGCGTTCTGTGCGACGCCGAGACCGAACACCTGCAGCACCTGCTTCGGATGTGTGCGAAGCAGTTCGCCGAGAGGCGCTTTCGCGAGTTGATCCTTCGCGGCGACCTTCTCGAATTCGGGGGAGTCCTCGATGCGGGTTCGGGTCCACAGACAGAACAGCACGAGCGGCACGCCGAGGAGGAACGGGATGCGCCATCCCCAACTGGTCATCTGCGCATCGGACGTCAACGCCGACGTCGTCGCCACCACGATCGCGGCCAATGCGAAACCGCTGTTGCTGCCGAACGCGACGAACGACGCGCCGAGGCCCTTGCGCTTCTCGCCGACCGTCTCGTAGACGTAGGTCAGCGCACCGCCGAGTTCGCCGCCGGCCGAGAAGCCCTGCACGAGACGCGCAATGACGAGCAGGACGGGTGCGAGAATTCCCGCGTTCTCGTAGGTGGGCAGGAACGCCATCAGTGCACTACCCGCTCCCATCAGCAGGACGGAGAACAGCAGTGCCCGCTTACGGCCGTGCCGATCTCCGAGCCTGCCGAAGAAGATGCCACCGATCGGTCGCATCAGGTACGCCGACGCGAACACCGCGAGACTGGCCAACAGGGACGCAGTCGGATCGTCGCCGGGGAAGAACAGAGGGCTGACCACGACCGCCAGGTAGGCGTACACGGTCAGGTCGTAGTACTCGACGATGGTTCCGACGGCGGCGGCGAGAACACCGCGGCGTCGGGTCTGCTCGAGGGTGCGTGTGGTTGCCACGAACGGCTCCGGTTCTGTGTGAAGGAGATCGGTCGCGCATTCACCGGGCGCCGGTGTCCTGTGTCGTCGGCCGGCTACGGGCGAATCGGGTGTGCGCGGTCACACTGTAACCCCAAACCCTGTCAAATGTGTACATGTTTGGATCCGGACGGATTCATCCGGAGTCGGTGGCGAGCAACCACGGCCCGTGCGTCAGAGCTGCCAGTGCACCGGCTGAGAGATGATCGCGGACAGGCGCTTTCGGTAGTACCGCGCGGTGTCGTGGACGAAGTCGCTCATCGCCGCCGCCGCGGCGTCGGCGTCGCGCTCGCGCATCGCGTCGAGAACGGCCTGCTGCGCCTCGGTCGCGGCCTTACGGGTCGCGATGGGGTGCTCGTTGGGTTCGGCGTCGCGCACGAGGAGCCACAGCGTTTCCATGACGATACGAAACGCCGGGTTGCCCGCGGCTTTGTAGATCGACGTCTGGAACAGCGCGTTCTTCTCCTGGAAATTCTCGTAGTCCTCGGGCGCCTCACGCATGCTGTCGAGCGCGGCCTGCATCGTGTCGAGTTGTGCGTCCGTGATGCTGGAGGTGGCCTGCCGAGCGACGATCGGTTCGAGTGTCAGTCGCACGTCGATGACGTCGCTGATGTTGGCGCCCTCGAGTTGAAGAAACAGCTTCATCGTGTTGCCGAGGGACTCGAACTTGGGCCTGCATGCGACGGGGCCGCCGCCGATTCCGGCCTTGATGGTGACCAGATCGCGGCTTTCCAGCAGCCGGAGCGCTTCGCGCACCGTCGTGCGCGCGACCCCGTATTCGGCCACCATTTCCTTTTCGGTGGGCAAGCGTTGACCGGCGACGATACCGCCGCCGAGAATCTCGTCGGCGATCACGTTGGCCACGCGTTCGGACATCTTCTGGGGGCGGCCCATTCGATGGCGATGGTCTTCGGTGGTCATCTGTGAGTCCTCACGTGGTGTCGGCAATTGATTCACCTTACCGACTACCAACGAAGCGATACGGGCCGAAACCTGTACATATTTGACAGGGATTGGTTACTGTAGAGCGATCCCACCACAGGGCGGTTCTTCTGGAGGTTCGCATGCTGCCGACTCGGCTACCGGATTCGTCTCTCGCGCAGTCGTTTCGCGACGGTGGTCACTGGCAGGATAAGCCGGTCGGTCATTTCCTGACGCGGGCGGCGTCGCAGTTCCCGGATGCCGTGGCCGTCGTCGACGGCGATCGCCGGTTCACGTTCGCCGACATCGACCGAGAGGCCTGCCGTCTCGCTGCTGCCATGCACGGCCGGGGAATCGGAACGGACAGCGTCGTCTCGTTCCAGCTGCCGAATTGTGCGGAAGCGGTCATCGTGTTCCAGGCCATCATGAAGCTGGGCGCGATCGCGAACCCCATCGTGCCGATCTATCGCGGTCGGGAAGTGGGGTTCATCATCGGTCAGGCGCGCAGTGCCATGGTGTTCGTACTCGGGTCGTACCGCGGTTTCGACTACGCGGCGATGTACGACGCGCTCGGCTTTTCCGGACTCGATGTCATCGTCGTCGGCGACACGTCCTGGTCCGACCTGCTGAACGAGGCGAGACCGGATGCACTGGAGGGCCTTTCGGAGCCCGACCCGGACGGCGTCTGCCTGCTGCTCTACACCTCGGGCACGACCGCCGACCCGAAAGGTGCGCTGCACAGCCACAACACGCTCGTCTTCGAGAACCGGTCGATGATCGACTGGTTCGGCCTCAACGAGCGAGACGTGATCTTCAACCCGTCCCCGGTGACGCACGTGACCGGTGTGAATTGTGCTCTGACGCTTCCGTTTCTGTTGGGAGCGCCCGTCGTTCTGCAGGATCTGTGGGAGCCGACGGTCGCATTGGAACGGATCGTGCGAGAGGGCGCCAGCTTCATGATCTTCTCGACACCGTTCCTGCGTGGACTGCTCGACGCCGCGGACGCCTCCGAGCAGGCGACACCGTCGATCCGCTACATCATCTGCGGAGGAGCGGACATCCCCGATTCGCTGACCGCGGCAGCGACCGAGCGTCTCGGAACGGTCGTGCGCATGTTCGGTGCGACCGAGGGGCCGTCGGTGACATGCACGGATCGGTGGGACACCGTCGAGCTCCGTACGAGAACGGACGGTAGGCCCATGGCGCCGACCGAGGTGATCGTCTCCGACGGCAACGGCGGCGTCGCGTCGCCGGGTGTCGTCGGGGAGGCGCTGTGGCGCGGACCGGACACGTTCCTCGGGTATCTGGATTCGTCGCTGAACGACGCGGCGTTCACGCCCGACGGCTTCTTCCGCACGGGCGACCTCGCCACCGTCGACGAGCTCGGTGGCCTGCACATCGTCGGACGCATCAAGGACATCATCAATCGGTCCGGTGAGAAGATCAGCACGCACGACGTCGAGAACCTGCTGAGCGAGCACCCCGCCGTCGTGGAGGTCGCCGTCGTCGCAGGCCCCGATGCCACGACGGGCGAGCGAGGATGCGCGTTCGTCGTGACGCGCGATGCTCGCGATCTGAGCTTGACGGAGGTGTACGAATTCCTCTCCGGTCGCGACGTCGCGGTGCAGAAGATTCCGGAAAGCGTGTTCGTCGTCGACGCACTGCCCAAGACGGCCAGCGGCAAGATCCAGAAGTTCGCGCTGCGCGACTGGACCCGCGACAGATCCGTCGTTCCGAAACAAATGGCCGGGGTGACCATCTCGGCGAGTTACGAGAAGTGAGGTGTCGAAAGTGGCAGAAAGTGTAGTCGTCACCGTTCCCGAACCGGGTATCGCGGTCGTCGAACTCGCGCACGGAAAGGTCAACGCTCTCGACTCGGCGATGTACGACGCCATCGCAGACGTGTTCGACACGCTGTCGGACGACGCCGATGTGAAGGTAGCCGTCTTGACCGGGCGCGGCCGAATCTTCTGTGCGGGAAACGATCTGAACGAGTTCCGTGTGATGGACGCGACGAGCGGTGAAGTGCAGATGCGCCGGGTGCGGCGTGCGCTCTTCAACATGATCGACTGCGCGATCCCCGTCGTCGGCGCGATCAACGGACCGGCCTTGGGTAGCGGGTTCGGACTGACGGCAGTGTGCGACCTCGTCGTCGCATCCGAAAAGGCGACATTCGGACTCCCGGAGATGAATGTCGGCGTGCTGGGCGGTGGCCGATTCGCGGCGAGAATGCTTCCGCAGCAAGCGATGCGTCGCATGTTCTTCACTGCCGAGTCCGTCGATGCCGAGACGCTGCAACGATGGGGCGCTCCGATCGAGGTCGCGTCGCACGACGAGTATTTCGAGCTCGCGATGCAGCGTGCTCGAACCATCGCCGCGAAGAGCCGCTACGCGATCACGCTGGCCAAGCAATCGTTGAACGGCTGCGAGTCCCTCGATCTCAAGCGCGGATACGAACTGGAACAGACGTTCACCGTTCGTCTTTCGGAGCACCCCGATTCGAAGACTGCGGTCGAAACGAGAATGGCGCAGATGGCAGGAAAGGTGCGGACATGACGTCGACGATCGAGAACACCGAAGTCGGACTGGGCGAGTTCGACGCCACGTGCACGGCGTGGCTCTCCGAACATCTCGAACGTAGAACGAGCGAAACCGCCGAGAAGCCCTCCTACGCAATCTTTCACAATCACAGCGAATCCGAGGAACGCGCTCTCATCGAGGCGGCCAAGACGTGGCAGTCGACGCGCGTCGACGCCGGGTTCGGCGCGATCACGTGGTCTCCCGAATGGGGCGGTCCTGGTCTCTCGGCGAGCCACGAACGCATCTACGTGTCCCGCGAGCGTGAGTTCCGTGCGCCGGAGCGACACGAAACCGTCCTGGTGACAGTCGAACTGGTGGCTCCCACCGTTCACCTCCTCGGTACCGAGGATCAGCGTCGACGGTTCGTGACGCCGTTCCTCCGTGCCGACGAGCTGTGTTGTCAGTTGTTCTCCGAACCGGGAGCCGGGTCGGATCTCGCCGGTCTGTCGACGAAGGCTGTGCGCACCGGTGACAGCTGGATCATCGACGGCCAGAAGGTGTGGAGTTCCGGGGCGCAGTTCTCGGAGTGGGGGCTGTTGATCGCCCGCAGCGACACGTCGGTCGCGAAACACCGTGGTATGACGGCATTCCTGGTTCCGATGGACGCGCCGGGAGTCGAGATACGACCCATCCGGCAGATGTCCGGTGGCTCGACGTTCAACGAGGTGTTCTTCACCGGTGTCGAGCTGCCCGATTCCATGAGGCTGGGCGACGTCGGCCAGGGATGGAACGTTGCGCTGACGACGCTCGGCTTCGAACGAAATTCCAGTGCGGGAATCGTCAGTGCCGGTGGGAGTGGAACCGATCTGCTCCGCTTGGCGCGACGTCTTGGCATCGACGGCGACCCGCTGGTTCGGCAGAAGTTGGCGAATGTCGCGGTGTACGAACGCGCGTCGGCGCTGATGGTCGCGCGCTACGCCGAACGTGAACTGGCGGGTCATGTCCCCGGTGTCGAGGGATCGATCGGCAAGCTGGTCTGGACACAGAATCTCAAACGCATCGGCGACGCGGCCGCGAGCTTCCTCGGACCGAAAGTCCTCGCGGACAACGGGGAAGCGGACACGTTCGCGTGGACCGAGCATCTTCTCGGTGCACCCGGCTATCGCATCGCCGGAGGAAGCGACGAAATTCAACGCAACATCATCGGCGAACGTGGGCTCGGACTGCCCAGGGAACCACGGTAGGGGCTCGCATCATGACACTCGACATGACCGTCGAACAGAACGAAATTCGCGACAGCCTGCGCGGGGTGCTCGCGCGCCCGGGAGACGCATGGGCTTCGCTGGTGGATCTCGGCATGACCGAGATTCCGTTCCCGGAGAGCATGGGTGGTGCGGGATACGGCGCCAAGGATCTGTCCGTCGTGACCGCCGAACTCGGCCGGGCCATGACGGTGGCGCCGTACCTGTCGTCGATCGTGCTCGCCGGGTCGACGTTGCTCGAATGCGCTACCGACGATGCCTGTGCGGAGTATGTCCCGGCGATCGCGGCGGGATCGACCACCGCAGCGCTCGTCACCGGCTATCCGTTCGCGGTGTCGAACATCGACGCGCACGCGAACGGGCGACAGTTGACACTGAACGGACGTCAGGACTTCGTCGTCGACGGCGCGGAGGCGGACCTTCTGGTCGTCGTCGCGAACGGACAGGCTGGTCCCGAGCTGGCCGTGGTCGACGGGACTGCACCGGGAGTGACGCGAACGCCCTTGGAGGCGTTGGACTTCACACGCGCGCTGACGCGCGTGGAGTTCGCGGACGTGGAGGCGTCGCGGGTCGGCGGGAGCGATCTGACGTCCGGGCTCGAGCGAGCGCAGGCGCTCGCGCTGGCGGCTGTCGCGTCGGAACAGGTGGGAGCGGCGCGGGCGTGCCTCGAGATGTCCGTCGACTACGCGAAGACGCGTCAGCAGTTCGGCCGTCCGATCGGGTCGTTCCAGGCGATCAAACATCGTTTGTCCGACATGTCGATCGCGATCGAACTGGCGGAAGCCGCAGTCCTGGACGCTGCCGACGCCGCCACGGATCGAGACACCGCAGCGTTCGTCACCGCCGTGTCGACGGCGCGGGTCCTGGCAACGACGGCGTCGGTGTTCGCGGCCGAGGAGTCGATTCAGATCCACGGCGGGATCGGTTTCACCTGGGAGCATCCGCTGCAGACCTATTTCCGGCGCGCAAAGACGAACGAACTGCTGTTCGGGACCGTCGAGTCACATCTCGAGGTGGTGGCCTCCGGCTTGTAGAAACCTAGCCCGCAGTCGAGCCCGCGATCCGCTCGGACAGCCGAGCGGCGGTGTCGACGAATCTCTTCCGGCCGAGGGTCTCGAACACCGAGTCCTTCGACAACATCGACGACGCGAACACCTCGATCTGCGCGATCAGCGCGACCGCGATCACCCCGGCTTCGGCGGCCGACAGCTTGCCGCGGATCTTGCGGGCAGCGCTCGACAGAATCGGAATCAGTGCGACGGTGTTCTCACGACGAAGCGCCTCGACGAGCAGGCTCGACCCGCGCGCAGTCACGAAGTACACGACTGCCTGGGTTCGGTTGTCCTCCAACCAGCGCCCCAGCGACGGGACCAGGGTGTCCAGTGAACCGTGGGGAATGCTCTCCTCGGCGGTGATGCGACCGACTTCGCCGATGTACGCCGCCGAGAACTCACGCAGTCCCTCCAGGAGAATCTCCTCGCGAGACGGGTAGTGGTAGTAGATAGCGGCCGACGTCATTCCTGCTGCGCTCGCGATGTCGGCGACCGTCACGTCGGTGACAGCTCCGGTCGCGAACAGATCGAATGCGGTCTCGACGATGACGCCGCGCCGCGACGGTCGGTGTGCTGGTCTTCTCTGTGTTGTCGACATTCGCCCTCCTCGAATTTCGGTCATGCAAGACTAGAGGCTCGGCGACCGAAGGGTGGGGAAGCTGTGACTGTCAGCGCGCAGAAGATCAAGAAGTCGAAATCGGAGAGCGTGACGGAAGAATCGGGCAACGGGGCAGGCAACGGATCGGTGGACGGCAAGCCGACGGCTCATCGGCCGTCACGTCGGCAGGACATCGTCGACGCGGCGATCCGGGTCTTCGCGGCGAAGAGCTTTCCCGAGGCGAGCATCCAGGATGTCGCTGCCGAAGCCGACGTCGTGCCGTCCGCCGTCTACTACCACTTCACCGGTAAGGACGAACTGTTCGAGCTCGCCATGCGACGGGTGATGGACATGGTCAACGAGGTCGTCGACCAGGTCCGGTCCGAAGAAGACCCCGAGGAAGTTCCCTCGTTGGAGGCAGTCACCCTCGCGGTGTGGCACTGGGTCGAAGCGCATCCCGACGAATCTCGGCTCATGCACTACCACCTACCCGGTGCGACGGCCGAGACGGCGACGCTGCGACGCGACTTCGAGGGCGTACACGTGCAGCGAGCCTTCGACTACCTGTTACCCGCGGCGGTCCCGCCGACGAAACGGGGAGCCGCGGTCGCACACGCCTCCCACACGCTGGCGATACGCACGCTGATCGAACTCCTGATGACCATTCACGCGCTGCGAATGGACGAGGGTCCGTTGTCGCGCCACGCGTCGAAGACGTTGAGCCGCGCGGTCGTCGACGTCGGGGAACGCATCGTCGTCACCGACTGACGTCGGTCGTTCACCCGGCGAGTGCCTGTGTCGCGAGGGAGACGGCGAGTGCGGTCATCACGGCGGCGATCGAGCCGTCGAGCACTCGCCACGCACCCGGCTTGGCGAACACGGGACGCAGGATCCGAGCGCCGTACCCGAGTCCGACGAACCACACGATGCTGGCAGCGGCCGCGCCGGCCCCGAACCACAGGCGAGCCGTGTCGTAACTCGATGCGATGGAACCGAGCAGCACGAATGTGTCCAGGTAGACGTGCGGGTTGAGCCAGGTCAACGCCAGTGCGGTGACGACTGCAGCCCAGATGTGCGGCGCGTGCCCTTCGGCATCCGCGACGAGCGCCGCCGGGCGTATCGCACGGCGGACGGACAGCAGCGCGTACGCGAGCAGGAACGCGGCGCCGCCCCAGTAGGCGACGGTCACCAAGCCCGGGGCGGCGTCCAGCAGAGCACCTGCGCCCGCGACGCCTGCGGCGATGAGCACCAGGTCGGACAACGCGCACACCGCCACGACCGGCAGAACGTGTGCCCGAGCGATTCCCTGACGGAGAACGAACGCATTCTGCGCTCCGATCGCCACGATGAGCGACAGCCCGAAAGCGAAACCGGCGAACACGGGCGCGGCGGAAAACGACATGCGTCGACGGTAGAACTGCTTAGAGAAACAGTACAGCGAATGTTTTTGGTGCAGCGTTAGCATTGCTTATGTCGCCCTTCGATTTGCCGCAGCTGGACGCCCTTGCTGCCGCCGTGGACGAGGGATCGTTCGACGCGGCCGCGCGACGCCTGCACGTGACGCCGTCGGCCATCAGCCAGCGCGTCAAGGCGTTCGAGACCGCGGCGGGAGTCGTCCTGGTGCAGCGCTCCAAACCGATTCGTATCACCGAAGCGGGTCAGCCGTACCTGCGATTGGCGCGCCAGATTCGATCTCTCGTCGCCGACATGCACGAGCTCGGCGCAGCCGCTGCGGTCCCGACCGTTCCGATCGCCGTCAACGGCGACTCCCTCAATACCTGGGTGCTGCCCGCGCTCGCCACACTGTCGGACCGCATGGACTTCGACGTGCGCCGCGAGGACCAGGACCACTCGGCGGAATCGTTGCGGCAGGGCGTTGTCATGGCCGCAGTCACGACGTCCGGCGAACCGGTGCAGGGATGTTCGGTCTCGCCGCTCGGCATCATGCGGTATCGCCCGATGTGCTCGCCCGCTTTCCGGGACAGGTGGTTCGACGTATCGACGTCGGCCGGGATCGCCCGCGCTCCGATGATCGTCTTCGACAGATCCGACGACCTGCAGGATCGTTACCTGAAGCGCTACGGGCACACGCGCATCGACAACAGGAGACACCATGTTCCGGCATCGGCTGACTTCGTCGAAGCCGTCCGGCTGGGCATCGGATGGGCGCTACTGCCCGAGCAGCAGAGCGGCCGACTCGAACGAACGGGGGAGGTGGTCGACATGGCCCCTGGCACCGGCATCGACGTCACCCTTCACTGGCAGCGATGGAGTGTGCGCACCGAGGCCCTCGACGCGTTGACCTCGGCGATTCGAGCAGCCGCATCGGCTTCTTTAACCTGATGACGACATGTTCTGAGCGATCCAAACATTCATGAGGTCGTATATCTTTCGCAAAACAAGTCTTTGGTATAAGTTCTCGATGACAGAAGAAGTCCACGCGGTTTGTTGTAGCTCACATGCCCGTGACCGTCGAAGTAGTGCGGTGTCCGAATTCAGGCCCGTCGTCCCCATTCCGAGTCGAAGCGAGTCCGGATCAGTGGTCGAAACAGTAACGGAACCCCCCTCCCGGGATGCGGCCGTGCGACGCCGAACGCTTGCTGCGTGGCCGCTCCGAGCCAAGGTTGCAGCCGTCGTCGCACTCCCGTTGGTGCTGGCCATGGGCTTCGGTGCAGTGCGCGTGCAGTCCGAACTGGCGGCCGCAGCCGACCTGTCCGCGGCCGCCGACAACGCACGGATCGTCGAACCGATCCTGCGTCTCGACGCCGTGGTCGGTGCCGACGCAGTCGCAGGTAGGGCGCTGGACCCGGCCGGATTCGACAGTGCCGTCGACACCGTCAGGTCGGTCGTGCAATCGACGGTCGGCTCCGGTTCGGACGTGCAGGAACGTCTCGACCGATCCATCGAGGCCGCCGTCGCCATGCGGGAACGGCTCGTGGGCGAATTCGTGCCGCCGATCGAACGGGCGGATGCCGCCACCGCGGTCACGACGGGTCTGGCAGGTGTCGTCTCCGCCGCGCTCGACGTCGAGAACGCCGAGGTGCGTTCGGCGATCGACGGCGTCACCGTTGCCATGGCCGGGCGCCGAGCCGCGCAGACACAGCAGTTGCTGGTGTCGATCCTCGATCCCGACGTACTGGCGTCGGCCAACCGGACAGCGGGACGCGAGTCCGCCGACATCGACGCGCTCGCAGCGGTTCTCGGCGAGGACGCGACGACCGTCGCCGGACTCCGTGCCGAACTCGACAGCCGAATTCGGATGTACGGGTCCGCTGCAGCCGGGGCGCCGACCAATCCGTTCCTGTCGGCCGCCCGCTCCGCCGAGCTGTACACGGCGGCACTGGGCGATTTCTCCGACACTCTCGGATCGTCGTTGTCCGCAGCGGCACTCGACAGGCGCTCGGTCGCACTGCGCGACGCCGCGGTCGTTCTCGGCGCGGTGTTGATCGCGTTGGTTCTGGCGTTGCTCGTCGCGCGGTCGCTCGTGGCTCCCCTCCGGCGACTGCGCCTCGGTGCGCTGTCCGTCGCCCACCGCGAGCTGCCGGAGGAGATCGAGCAGATTCGCGGCGGCGGCCGAACGCCCGACATCACGCCCGTTCCGGTGCACACCGGTGAGGAGATCGGGCAACTCGCTCGGGCGGTCGACGCGATTCACGAAGAGGCCCTCCAGCTGGCAGGCGAGCAGGCGCGGCTGAGGGTTCAGGTCGGAAACATGTTCGAGACGCTCTCCCGCCGGTCCAGATCGCTCGTGGACCAGCAGTTGGCGCTCATCGAAGAACTCGAACGCGACGAAGACGATCCGCGTCGACTGGACAGCCTGTTCCGTCTCGATCACCTCGCGACGAGGATGCGTCGTAACGGCGCCAACCTGATGGTTCTCGCCGGGACTCAGTCCCGTCGGCCTCACAGCGACCAGCCGGTAGCGCTGGACGCGGTGCTGAGCGCCGCAGTGTCCGAGGTCGAGGACTACCGCCGCGTGCAGATGCTCGACGTGCCCGACGCCGCGCTCACGGCCGCGTCGGCAGCGGACATCGTCCACCTCGTCGCGGAAGTGATCGACAACGCCCTGCGGTACTCACCTCCGGACAGTGCAGTCGCCGTGACCGGTGCGCGCGCCATCGAAGGCGGAATCCTCCTCGAAGTCGCCGATCGTGGCCTCGGCATGCCACCCGCAGATCTGGAGGAGACCAACAACCGGTTGGCGGTCGGCGGCGAGGTGACACCCGAAACTGCCCGTCGCATGGGTCTTTTCGTGGTGGGTCGGCTGGCCCACCGGCACGGCGTCACCGTGCGGTTGCGGCCCACCCAGGTGCAGGGCGGTTCGTCCGGCGTGACCGTCAGCATGCACATTCCCGTCGGGCTGGTCGTGACGTCCTTCCCGACTTCCGAGCGTCATGCACGACCCACGCCGCGAACGTCGTCGGTGATGTCGGTGCCTGTTGCGGCGACGCCCGAGAAGCACGACCTGCCGGAGTCTCAGAACGAATCGGTCCTCGAAAGCACTGCGCCCGCTTCGACCGTGCCCGGTCGTGTCAATGGGGTGGCACACGAACTACAGCCGGGGAAGCTGCCGAGGCGTCGACCAGGAGCCAGCGGAGTCGACGCGGAGACGTCGCCTGCGTCGTCGGATATGGGCGACGCACCCGATCGTCGCGCGCAAGGCCCGTCTAATACGGCCGCGTTCTTCGGGGCCCGCCCGGCCGTGCACGCGGCCAGAGCCGACATCGATTCGGACACACCGATTCCGCCACCACCGGATCCCTTGTCGCCGCGGCCTCAGCAGATGCCGATCTACCAGCGAATGGTCTCCGAGTGGCTGGTGGATCCTGCGACCGGGCATGGGCGTTCGCGGTCGTGGACGACGCCTGCCGATTCGGGATGGGCAGCGGCACGCCACGCCACCGACAGTGCCGTCGGGCAGCGGACGGACGCCGGGCTGCCTGCGCGGCGACCGGGAGCACGACTCGTACCCGGCGCGGTCGATCGGCGAACACCCGAGGGCGGCTCGAACGGTCACGGCCCGCAGGACCGGATTCCGACGCGATCACCGGAGGCCGTCCGCGACAAGCTGACCAGCCATTTCACGGGCGTTCGCACCGGCCGCGCCGAGGACGTCACAGGTCGACACAGAACGGAAGAGGACGAATGAACCATCCCATCGCATCGACGCCCGACCGGTCACTCGACTGGCTGGTCTCGAACTTCGCGCGGGATATCGTGGGGGTCGCGCACGCGGTGTTGGTATCGGCCGACGGTCTGCTCATGGCCGCCAGCGAACAGCTGCCCCGAGAGCGTGCCGAGCAATTGGCCGCGGTCACTTCGGGTTTGGCGAGTCTGTCGTCGGGCGCGGCCAGGTTGTTCGACGGAGGCCCGGTCTTGCAGTCCATCGTCGAGATGGAGAACGGCTACCTTCTGCTCATGAGTGTCGGCGACGGTTCGCACCTCGCGTCGCTCACTGCGTCGACGTGCGATATAGGCCAGGTCGGATACGAGATGGCAGTGCTCGTCGACCGTGTCGGCAGCATGATCGAGCCGTCCGCTCGGATGCGAGATCGGTGATGAATCGTGGACACGACCGATAACGACCTCGAATCGGCGACGGCTGCATCGGAATTCGTTGCAGACGTAGAGGCGACCCCGCCCGAGCCTGCTCCGAGCCTGGTTCGCCCGTACACGCTGACCGCTGGACGCACCACGTCCGAGGTCTACCTGCCGCTGGAAGCCCCCGTGCACGTCGTGTCCCACACGGCGCCGAACCCGTGGCCCGCCAGCGACATTCGCTCTCGAATAGTCCAGCTGTGCATCGACGGTCCTTCGGTGGCAGAGATCTCGGCGCGGCTCGACATTCCACTCGGTGTCGCGCGAGTACTCGTCGGAGACCTGGTCGGCACGGGGACACTCCGCGTATCGATGACGCTCGGAGACGACGCAACCGCGGACCAACGCCGCGAACTGATCGGAAGGACCCTCCGTGGACTACGCGCACTCTGACGTCGGAGGCCGGGCGGCTTCGACGAAAATCGTCGTTGCAGGCGGCTTCGGAGCGGGCAAGACGACGCTCGTCGGTGCGATCTCGGAAATCGTTCCGCTGCGTACCGAAGCGTTGATCACCGACGCCTCCGAGGGCATCGACGAACTCGACGACACCGCAACGAAATCCACGACGACGGTGGCCATGGACTTCGGCCGCATCACGCTGGCGGACGACCTGGTGTTGTACCTGTTCGGTACACCGGGGCAGCGACGTTTCTGGTTCATGTGGGACGACCTGGTGCGTGGTGCAATCGGCGCAATCGTCCTCATCGACACCCGGCGGCTCGACGACTGTTTCGCCGCTATCGATTACTTCGAAGCGAAGGGGTTGCCCTTCGTCGTCGCCGTCAACGAATTCGACAGTGCGCCGACGTATCCCGTCGACGACATTCGCGAGGCGCTCGCCGTCTCGCCGCACGTGCCCATCATCACCGTCGACGCCCGAGTCACCGAATCGGTCCGCCGCGCCCTGATCACCGTCACCGAGTACGCGCTCGATCGAGTGCACTCCGCCTCGTAAGGAGACACCGTAATGCATCACGCGCACGAGATGAACCACTTCTCGATGGGCCTGTGGCTGCTGTTCCTGGCCTACATCGTGTCCGTAGTGGGATGTGTTGTCGGACTGGCGTGTACGCGTCGATCGGCGGTGGCGTCGACCGAGCGTAGCCGCCTCGGATGGCTCGCCATGGCGGCCGTGTCGATCGGCGGCATCGGCATCTGGTTGATGCACTTCATCGCAATGCTCGGGTTCTCGGTGTCCGGCAGCGTCATTCGGTACGACCTGTTCTGGACCGTGGTCTCGGCACTGCTTGCCATCGCTGCGACGATGGTCGGTCTCATCATCATCGGACGTCGCGTCAACATCTGGACGCTGCTCATCGGTGGCGTCATCATGGGTGTCGCCGTGAACGTCATGCACTACACCGGCATGAACGCGATTCGCATCCAAGGATCGGTGTCGTACGACACGACGCTGGTAGCGATCTCGGTGGTCATCGCCGTCGTCGCCGGCACGCTGTCGTTGTGGTTCACGCTCGTCCTGCAGAGGCCGCTGCTGCTGCTCGCGGCCGGAATCGCCATGGGCGTCGCCGTGGTGGGTATGCATTACACGGGCATGGCCGCCGTGCGCGTATCCGTCGACCCGGCCCTGCCGATCCCGCAGGGCCTCGAGGTGTTCGGGTTCCTGTTCCCGGTGTTCGTCGTCGGCCTGCTGGCCCTCGCCGCCCCGATCGCGGCACTGCTCACCCTGTCGGACGACGACCTCGACGCCGCCGAAGCCGAGGAAACTCAGCTTCCCGTTGCGTAGCAGCTACGTCAGCAAGGCGCGGCCCAGATCGGTACCCGAACGCCAAGCGCTCTCCACGCGCGGCGCGCCGTTCGGGCACCACTGGTCGCCGGCGAATCCCGTTCGGCGACCATCGGATTCGATCAGCGCGAAGGATGCGTCGTGACTCGACTCGGGCTTACCGAAGCTCCAGCGGTGTACGTGCGTCCATGTCGGCCGGTCGGTGTCGAGTAGTTCGACGAGTGCGGTGACGACGGGGTCTGCTGCCGTGTCGGGGTCGCCGAGATGTGCACGCGCGAACTCGGCCGTCGTGTGTGCGACGAGTACCGGAGCACCGTCACCGCGTCGCGCGCCGTCGTCGGCAAGAAACTCCACGATCGGGTGGTCGTTGACGAACGCCGCGTCCCGAAAGGGAAGTCGCAGTTCGTCGAAGCCGACGACGACCGTCAGAACCGGCTGGTAGTCGACGGGTTCGGGAACCGTCGTGAGACGGGCAGCCTGCGGATCGGGCATCGCGAGAACGACGTCGCCGTCCGGGAGCCCCTCGACCGTGACGCTCTCGACAGGCACGTCGGCCAGCATGGAACGGACGAGCGAACGGAGCCCTCCCGGGGTACGCCATCGCGTCGGACCGGTGCTGGTCTCGGGGTCCGAGTCGGGGGCCAGAACACCGAACGTGTCGGTCCACGGCCGAGCGAGGCCTGCGGACTCCCAACGCGACACGAGTGCGGCGAATTCGGGATCACGCACCGTGATGTATCCGGCACCGATGTCGACGCGTCGGCCGTGCAGTTCGGGTGATGCCATCCGGCCACCCACTGCGCGGCCGCGTTCGACGAGCCGAAACGGAACCCCGGCGTCGCGGAGGACGGTGGCACAGGCCGCCCCGGCAATGCCCGCGCCGACGATCGTGACGGGTGCGTCGAAGCGCGTCATCGGCGTGACCGCCCGATCGACCATTCCACGGCCGCGTCGGCGTGGATCGCCGTCGTCGGGAACACCGGAACCGGGGAATCCTCGGAAGAGACGAGCAGCTCGATTTCCGTGCAGCCGAGGATGATTCCCTGGGCACCCTCCGCGACGAGCGACGAGATGATCCGTCGGTACACCTCCCTGGACGAGTCCGTGATGATCCCGCGGCACAGCTCCTCGTAGATGATGCGGTGGACGTCGGCGCGATCGTCGGACGACGGCACGACGACACCGAGGCCACTGTTCTCGAGACGCTCACGGTAGAACGACTGCTCCATCGTGAACGCGGTGCCCAGAAGGCCGACCCTGGTGACCTCGGTGTGCTTGACGGCGGCCGCGGTCGCGTCGGCGATATGGAGGACGGGAATCGACACCGCGGCCTCGATGGCGTCGGCCACCTTGTGCATGGTGTTGGTGCACAGCACGACGATCTCGGCTCCGGCGTGCTGCAGATTGACGGCCTCCTCCGCGAGGAGGGTTGCCGCGGAATCCCAGTCGCCTGCAACCTGCAGCGCCTCGACCTCCGCGAAATCGAGCGAGTCCAGAATGCAGCGTGCCGAATGGATTCCGCCGAGGCGGTCCCGGACGCCTTCGTTGATCAGGCGGTAGTACAGGGCACTGCTTTCCCAGCTCATTCCGCCGAGCAAACCTATGACACGAGGTCCTGAACGCATGGGGTCGACGGTAGTCGAAAGTCGAACCGTCCGGCGAACGACTTTTGTCTTCGCCGTCGACCCCGTGCGATCACGCGTCGACAGCGACCTTCGACGCGGCACTCAGGGTGGGGTAGTGGTGGGGCAGCCGCATCGACACCAGATCCTTGCGTCGGACGACGTTCGTCGGATACACGCTGTCGAGATTGGTGGTGTCGACGACGGCCGTTGCCGTGCCCCTTTCGGTCGTCACGACGCTCTCGCCACGCGGAAACGCGAAAGTGTCCGGACCGAAAACGCCGCTGTGCCCGTCGAATCCGCGGTCCGGATCGAATGCGTTCGCGAAGGCGAACCACACGTTGTTCTCACCCGCCCGCACCCGCATGTGGTGCCAGTGCAGAGGATCCGCATCGGTCAGGATTGCGCCCTGGTGCGGAATGGTGGTACCGACGTGACCGCCGACCGGTGCGGACATCGCCGCGGGACAGACGACGATGTCGCATCCCCGAAGGGCGAGAACACGTCCGGCCTCGGGGAAGTGAACGTCGTTGCCCAGCAGGATTCCGACGCGTCCGGCAGGCAGGTCGAGCACGGCCCAGCTGTCGCCTGCGTCGAAGAACTCCATGTCGGCCGGCGCGACATGGGTCTGGCGATAGCTGCCCAGGATTCCGGACGGACCGACGACGACGGCGGTGTTGTAGAACGTCGCGTCGGCGAACTCTGCGAGGCCGACGACGACCGTCGTGGAGGTTCTCGCGGCCGCGTCGGCGATCCGTGCGAGGGAGGGCCCGTCGAGCGATTCCGCCACCGCGGACGCCGGACGATCCGTCGACAACGGACCGGTGATCGACAGCTCCGGAAAGACCAGCAGCTCACCGCCGTTCGCCTTCGACATCATGTTCTCGATGGCGGCGACGTTGGCTTCGACATCGGTGGTGGGCGTGGACTGCACGACCGTCACCGCGGTGCGAGCGCCGTCGGGCAACGTGCGGTGTCCGTAGAGGGAGAAGAAGTCCAGCGGGTTCCAGAGGAATGTGTTCGACTGCAGTTCGCGGTAGAGCTTCGGCCTGCGATCGCCCCACGGGTTCTGCTCTCGGGCGCGCGCCGGGTCGATCTGCGCGTACACGATGCCGTTTCCGGAGTCGATCGACGACGCGACGGTGCCGTCGGGCTCGATGATGCACGTCCCGCCGCTGAATTGCACGGTGCGCTCGAGGCCCCAGCGGTTGCTCTCGACGACGTAGCACCTGTTCTCGAAGGCGCGGCTGATCCAGTACGGAGCCGGCGTGCGTTCGGCGAGCCAGTTGCTGATGTGGCAGATCACGTCCGCGCCGTCGAGAGCCACGACGCGCGCGGTCTCCACGAAGTGCATGTCCATGCAGATCAGCAGAGAGATCCGGCCTATGGGGGTATCGAACACCTGGTGGCCGAGATTGCCCGGTGCCGCCCACTTCGGTTCGGCGATGTACGAGTGCGTCTTTCGATGCTTGCCCACCACGCCGTCGGGACCGACGAGCACGGCGGCGTTGTAGAACAGGCCGGTGTCCGCGTCGACCTCGGGCATTCCGACGACGACATAGCAGCCGTGCTCGCTCGCTACGGCAGCGAACGCATCCGTCGTCGGGCCGGGGACGGTTTCGACGACGGTGGCTGCCTCGTCGTAGTCGTACAGGCAGTATCCGGTCGTCGCCATCTCCGGAGTGGTGATCAGCTTCGCGCCGTGCCGGGCGGCTTCGCCGACCAGCGCGAGAAGGTCCGCGACGTTGCCGGACTTGTCGAACAGCGTCGGCTCGTACTGAATCGCTGCCGCTTCGTATGGTGCTACGGAAGTCATCGTGTCGGTCCTATCGGTGCGTCGGGGTCGCGTCGGGCAGATCGGTGTTCGGCGCGGTCGCCTCGTGTGAGGTCGTCGGCAGTGCGGCGGGTGTGTAGTACCGGCCGCGGGTGGCGATCGTCAGCGGAATGTAGACGATGGGTCCGACGAACATCGCGATGAACGACGCGTAGTACGACGGGTAGACGCCGAAGACGCCCAGCGCGCCGATGACGATGCCCAGCATCATCGCGGTGATACCGCACGGATTCCAGGTGCGTACGAAGCCGTCGCGAAATTCGATGTTCGACGACGGTGCCAGCCCGAGCCACTTGCGGCAGACGAAGTAGTCGGCGAGCAGGATGAAGATCCACGTGTTGGTCATGATGCCGGTGACGGCGAGGAACTTGTCGGTGTACTGCAGAACGTTGATGGGGTACAGGGCAATTCCGATGACGAGAAGCGCCACCATCCACCACTGACGTCCGAACTTGCGGGGCGACAACACATCCCATGCATTCGAGAGCGCGAGCGATCCGGAGTAGAGGTTCATGACGTTGATGCGAACCTGGGTGACGATGGCGAAGACGACACCGAGCAAACCCATCACGACGGCGAAGTAGAGGCCGGGGTCGGTGGCGGACAGCTCGGGCGTCGCGGTGCCGTCGAAGTGACGCAGCATCGTGAAGCCGAGGAAGACACCGAGAATCATCACGACGACGATCATCAGCAGCTCCGACAGCATCAGACCTGCAGTGCCGCGGTAGGTGACCTCCTTCTTGACGAATCGGCCGTAGTCGGTCGCGATGAGTGCCTGGAAGACGATCTGGCCGTTGACGAGGCTCAGTGCCTGCCACATCGCGGTCGACGAGAAGCCGCCCGTCGCTTCCCATTCGCCGGGGCCCACGAGAACGTAACCGCTCGCGAGCATGTACATGCCGATCGCGAACAGAACGAGGAAGATCGGCATGCCGAACTTCTGCAGGGCGTTCATCGAATGCATTCCGCGCCAGGAGAAGTACAGCGCGACGAGCGCGACGACAGCGAACACGACCGTCGCCCAGAACGAGTCGATGTCGATGCCCGCGAACTCGCTGAGGCCGTGTGAGACGATGCTGCCTTCGAAGATGAAATAGAAGACGTAGTTCACCGCGTAGACGAGCGAGGCGACCGCAGAGCCCTTCGTTCCGAATCCGAGACCGCGCGTCAGAAGCGGGAGCGAAAGCCCCTCCTGGCTGGCGATCCGCATGATCAGGCTTCCGATCAGGGTCGCACCGACGACCATGTAGGCGATCGGAACGAGGAACATCGGCCAACCGACGAGAAAGCCGATCTGGCCGCCGAGCGAGAACCAGAACATCGCGGTGACGTTGCCCGTCAACACCAGCAGAATTGCCGGCCTAGGCCAGCGCTGACTCGCCGGTACGCGCGATGTCGCATAACTTTCGATCTGATCGTCGAGGCTGGTGGCCGGCCCCTCGAAATATTTCTTCATGTTCATGACGCGTGTCCAGTTCTTCTCGATCGACGCGGTGGCTCATGGGCCGTCCGCGGGTGCGCGGGGCGCCGTGGTCGGTGGGAGGCGCAGCCAGCGGTGATGGTCGACACGATGCTGCGCTCCCAGAAGAATACTTCCTACAGACACTATTTTTCTAGGAACTATGTAAATTTCTCGAGACGGTCTTGAATTCGTACATTTCGGGCCGAAACACCTGTGGCCCGCACCCTTGACGGGTACGAGGCCACAGTGCTGGTGAACTCAGAAGATCGTGCGATACAGCTCGGCGATCTCGTCGGCGGTCGGAACCACCGGGTTGTTTCCCGGCGAGCCCGACGCAAGGGCCTGCTCGGCCATCAAGGGGATCAGTTCGTCCCATCGCGCCTTGTCGATGCCGTACTTGCTCGGGGACGGAACCTCCACGTCCGCGCACAGCGTGTCGATGAACTCGATCAACTTCGACGACGCCACATCGTCGCTGTCGTGTTGATCGGCCGCACCCAGCTGGCGAGCGCAGTCGGCGTAGCGTCCGCGCGCACCTGGAATCGAGAACGCGGTGACCGCAGGAAGCAGCATGGCGTTCGACAGGCCGTGTGCGACATGGAAGTGCGCACCGATCGGACGGCTCATGCCGTGCACGAGACACACGCTCGCGTTGGAGAACGCCATGCCTGCCTGCGTCGACGCGTGCATCATGTTCTCGCGTGCCTCACGATCCGAACCATCTCTGTACGCCCGCAACAGATACCGGCCGATCGTCTTCATCGCCGACAGGGCCAAACCGTCGGAAATCGGGTTCGCCTTCTTGCTGACGTACGCCTCGATGGCGTGAGTCAGCGCGTCGACGCCGGTGTCGGCCGTCAATCGGGCAGGCATCGACATCGTCAGATCGGAGTCGACGATCGACGCGATCGGCAGGAACGACAAGCCGGGGCACAGCATCTTCTCGTCGGTCGAGACGTCGGTGATGATCGTGAACTGCGTTGCTTCCGAACCACTTCCGGCCGTCGTCGGAATCGCGACGATGGGCAGCGCCGGGCCCGTGTACACGCGCGGCGCCTTGAAATCACGCATCTCGCCGCCCTGCTTCGTCAGCACGGCAAGGGCTTTCGCGGTGTCCATCGGGCTACCGCCGCCGAAACCGATGATGACGTCGGCGCCATGCGCCTGCACCGCGTCGAGACCGGCCTGCAGCGAATCCGTCGTCGGATCGGGAACGGTTTCGGAGAACACCGCGCCCTGCTTCCCCGCGGCCTCGATGATCTTCAGCAGCCGATCGGCAGATCCATTGCTCACCATGAACGCATCGGTGACGAGCAGGGGGCGCTCGACGTCGAGATCGGACAGAACCGAACCCAACTCCTCTACTGCGCCCGAGCCGAGTTTCAGAAACCGCGGAAACGAAATGTTGGCAACCATGCACTACTCCTTAGGGCTACGCCTCGTGCGCGCGAATGTATAGCGGGCTATACATTCGCGCGCACGTGGGGGTGTCAGCTGTTTTCGGGGAATCCGAGGTTGATGCCCCCGTGGCTGGGGTCGAGCCAGCGGCTGGTGATGGCTTTGCCGCGGGTGAAGAAGTGGATGCCTTCGGTGCCGTGGGCGTGGGTGTCGCCGAAGAGGCTGTTCTTCCAGCCGCCGAAGCTGTAGTAGG